>CALBOC010000116.1 GCA_937896705.1 uncultured Micrococcaceae bacterium
TCCACCGGAGCCAGCGGAGTCGCGGTTGTGGCCACCGCGGTGCTACCAGCCTCCTTTGCCTCCTTTACCGCAACTGGCCTCTACACGCTGGAGAAATCAATCCGCGGTGCGACCATCTTAGGTATGGTCGGTGCCGGTGGGATCGGGATGGAACTCACCCCGGCCTTTACGATGCGTCAATTCGATACGGCTTTGACGATCATCATCATGATTTTGGTAGTGGTCTTCTTAGCTGAACAACTCAGTTCGCTGGTGCGTCGCAAAATGCTGGGCGCGGACCAGTTGCAGCGAGCTATCTAACACTCAGAGATGGAAGAAGCCCTCGTCAGGCGCGACGAGTGTGTACACCGCTGACAAGGCGTCGTAAGGTGGAAAATATAATCCGAAGGAGGTTCTATGTCGAACGTTAAAGCACACGCTCAAGACCTAGCAGAACAACATGAGTCAGGCGAGTTACTCGTCCTGCCCACCGTGTGGGACACCTGGAGTGCAACGGTAGCTGCCGAAGCCGGGTTCAGCGGTCTGACCATTGGAAGTCACCCCGTAGCAGACGCCATCGGCAGTGCCGATGGCGAGAACATGAACTTCTCCGAATATCTTGAAGTCATCAAGCGTATTGTCGACACGGTAGACCTGCCGGTCAGTGCCGATGTGGAATCCGGGTATGGTCTCCAAGCAGAAGAACTGATCACACGACTTCTTGAAGCCGGGGCCGTGGGCGCCAACATCGAAGACGTCGTGCACACGGAAGGCAAACGTGTGCGTGAGCGTCAAGAACACGCCGACTACATCGCCGCGGCACGCCAGGCTGCTGATGATGCCGGCGTGGACTTTGTCATTAACGGACGCACCGACGCGGTCAAGCTTGGTACAGCGGTGTACCAGGACCCACTGGGTGAAGCCGTTGAACGAGTCAAGCTCATGGAACAGGCCGGTGCTCGTGCCGTCTACCCGGTCGGACTGTCCACCGCCGCCGAAGTCAGCGCAGTGGTCGAGGCGACCTCAGTGCCGGTCAACGCAACCGCTCATCCGGTCGATGGTCACGGTGTCGGGCATATCCAAGAACTCAAACAACTCGGTGTGCGCCGTGTGACTTTCGGTCCGCTGTGGCAGAAATGGCTCGGTGACGTTTCTGCCAAACACCTCTCGAAATGGACTGACTGAGCTCATTCTCAGCCGGCCTGGTACGATACGGGTGCTGTCATCAGCCCGTATCCCAGCTGTTATTTCCCGTAGAGAGTCGCGTCGATGTCTGATCAATTGCCTGCTTGCCCCGCATGTGAAGAAACCTATACCTACGAATCGGGTGCGCTACTCGTCTGCCCGATGTGTGGTCATGAGTGGTCTGCCGAAACACCAACCGACTCGGAGGTCACGGCACCGGTCATCCGCGATGCAGTGGGGAATGAGCTCACCGATGGCGACACCGTCACCATTGTCAAAGACTTGAAAGTCAAAGGTGCCGGTGGCGTCATTAAGGTTGGAACGAAAGTCAATGATATTCGGCTTCTCGAAGATGCTATCGATGGTCACGATATCGACGCGCGGGTGCCCGGGTTTGGCAACATGCAGCTGAAATCCAGTGTGGTGAAGAAGGCGGGCTAAGGCCGCTGCTTAGTGCAGTGGTTGACCTGATACTGCAGGCTCACCATCCCATTGGCAAACCGTTGACTGGTGAGCAACTCGAGGTCGAGTCTAACCTTGGGCAGGAAAGCTAAGCCCGCGCCCACCACAATGGGACACACGATCGGGTGAATTTCGTCTACCAGGTCGTAACGAAATGCCTCGGCAGCCAGGGTAGGACCATCGACGGTCAGGTTGGTCGTGGACGTTTCTTTGAGCTGTCGGATTTCTGCCGGGTCAAAGTGTCGTCGCAGTGTGGTGCGCTGCGTAGCGACCTCATCGAGGCGCTGTGAATAGACGATCTTGGTGGCTTGCTGCCACAAGGTGGCGTACTTTTGCGATCCTGGAGAATCGCCAGCGATGTCGGGATCGGTTTCCCAGACGTGCATCAGCTCATACATTCGCCGCCCGTACAGGTATGTACCCACCGTGGCGGTTTGTTCGTTCACCGTCGCCAGGACTTCTTCGTCCGGCACGGCCCACATAAAATCGCCTTGTTGATCGGCTACGTAGCCGTCCAACGAGACCATCATGGAATAAATCAGGTGACCCATCACAGACCTCACTGTCGTCGATGCGTGTGAAGGGCAGATATGTGGTGTGGGTAAGGAACTGGTGTCTGTTTATCTTAGACCACGAGTGCGGCCAGTGACTTGAACCGCAGGCTCAATTCGTTAGGCACCGGTCCATTTTTCGATGATCTCCTCGACGGTGGCCATGGCTGCCTGACCGTCGTCTTCGAGGTGGGAGAGCTGTTCCCGGTGATAGTCATCGCGAGAATCTCCCACAGCGTCGGTCACAATCGTGGTGCGAATGTTGTAGGCGTAGGCATCGCGGGCGGTCTGTCCTACACAACCGTGGGTCGAAACGCCGGCCAGCACTACTCGGTCGACTCCCAAATTGGATAGTCGCAGATGCAAGTCGGTCGCAAACCATGCACTGTCGCGAGTTTTCTCGATTCGCGTGGTGTTGGACGTGTCCAGCCCCGGCACCACTTCGGTGCCTTCATCGCCGTTGAAGAGGAAGCCTTCACCGGCGGCGAGCATGCCCAATGTCCACGTGGATTCATCACGGCTATGCACCGTCGTGATCACGAAGATCGGCACCTCTGCCTGTCGGGCAGCGCCTGAAAGTCGATTGGCTGCCTCGACGAGTTCTTCCTGCTGTTCAGCTAAACCGTCCTCATTGAAGAACGCATTTTGCATGTCGACCAGTAGTAATGCATCACGGGATTCAGTCATGCAGTCAGTCTAAAAGACGGCT
>CALBOC010000117.1 GCA_937896705.1 uncultured Micrococcaceae bacterium
TCCGCAGTGACTGCGAGGCTTATCGCGTCCAAGCGCAGCTGTATGGCACGGTGGCTGCCACCGCGGGAGTCGAAGACGTCAGCGTTCTTGTCGAAGGCACCGAACTCAACGAGGTGCTGGGGCTCGAACCCTTCAGGACTGATCGGCTAGCAAACGACGAATAGTCGGGTGCTGGGGTCCATAGACCCGGTGTGATCTAGCTGATACAGTGCCCTTCATGAATCGGGCCCATGTGCGAGATTTTCACGACGATGATCTTGATGCGATCGTCCGCCTCTGGGAGCGCTCCTACAATCGGGGCACACCCCCGGTGTATTCACTGCCCGAAGTTATCGCGTCGTGCCAGGCCGATTATGCGCTCGTGGCCACCGAACACGACGAAGTCATCGGGGCTGTCGTGGGGCGTGCCGCTCACGCTCAAGGTTGGATCGTGTTCTTCGGTCTGGCTGATAACGCTGGCTCTGAACTTGGTGGGCGGCTGCTGGATGCGTTGGAGCGCCGCATTGCCCCGCTGGGTCTCTCCAAACTTTCGATCCTGACTTCTCTAGAGGATGATGCCGCCGGCGCCCTAACGGACAACGGGTTTGAGGTCCACAGTCCGCTGCGCTATCTGGAACGCGGGATGCCGGTCCAGCGACGGGAACTGGATAAACTGCGGGAACTCGGCGGCAGAATCCTGCCGCGTCGGCTGTGGGATCGGGTCAGTGGGATGCAGCAGGAAAAGACCATGCTCGAAGAGCGCCTCATCACACCGTTGGCCGAGCCAGATCTTGCCGACCAGTTCGGGGTCATGCCGCCCCGTGCGGTCATGCTGTTTGGGCCACCCGGCACCGGCAAGACCACGTTTGCCAAAGCCGTGGCATCACGCCTGGGGTGGCCCTTCGTGGAGTTGTTCCCGTCCCGCTTGGCGAGCGCACCCGGTGGTTTATCCAACGCCTTCCGCACCTCGTTCGAAGCGATTGCCGAACTCGAGCACGCTGTGGTGTTTATTGATGAAGTCGAAGAGGTCGCATCGCAGCGCCGCGGTGACCCGCCCTCCCCCACCCAGGGCGTGACCAACGAATTACTCAAGCAGGTCGCCGAGTTTCGCGACCGGGAGGGGCTGTTGCTGATTTGTGCGACCAATTTCATCCGGGCGCTGGATTCGGCATTTCTCCGGCACGGTCGCTTTGACTACGTGATGCCAATTGGCCTACCCGATACCGAGGCGCGCATCGCTATCTGGAGCCGCTATGTGCCGGACTCGGTGGCAAAACAGATTGATTTTCTAGTCCTCGCCGAGGCAAGCGACGGCATGACACCTGCCGATGTGGAGTATGCAGCGCGACGAGCCTCCCAGGATGCGTTAGCCCGTGCGCTCAATGGCAACGGTTCGCCGCGTCCTGATCAGGAGCTAACCACGGACAGTTACCTCGAGGCGTTATCACTGACCCGCGCTACGGTTTCGCGACTCGACATCGATGCGTTCAATGAGGACATCGAAGCCTTCGCTCGGCTTTAGCCCAGCTGCTTTGTAACACGGCTGATTCGTTGACCCTCTGGTAGCCCGAGAGTATCCTGAGGCCACAAGCCTCAAGGGGAGGAATCTGCGCACATGCTAGT
>CALBOC010000118.1 GCA_937896705.1 uncultured Micrococcaceae bacterium
TGAATGCTATACATGCCGACCATCTTATATGGCCTAGGCCAATGTGTGGGGTTTTATGCGCTCAGATAACGGCGCGGAAATTAAGCTTGTTGTAGGGCGGTCTCGTCGGGTTCGACCACGTGCGTAAACGCACTGGCAGACCAACGGCCCAGCGCCATCAAAATCGCGGCCGGGAAACCCACCAGGGGAATTAGCAGCGGTAACAGGCCCTCGCCGCCAGCAGTGAGCACAGTCAAGCCATAGAGCATACCGATCAGGGCGTATGCCAGAATATGGACGGACTGGTTGAGCTGATACCGCAGCAACCAGTTGGCAAGCAGGGCAAGCGGCAGACCTAGCACTAATCCTGACAGTCCCACCAGAGTCAGCAGCGGGGTAAGATCCCCGACGGTATCGGATAGCGGCAGTAGATTCAGAATGACCACGAGCCCAGCCATCACAATATTGGGTACCAGCCACGCCAATAAAAACCCGTATATCGACATCGACAGTCGAGGTCTTGGCTCGGAACTTTTTCGGCGTTTGGAGGCCGAATCATATTTCTCTGGAACTGGTGTGGTCACGAGGTGCCTTTATCGAAGGGGAAGCAACGGTACTCAATCTGCCATTGTAGTGGTTATTCTGTCGCCGCGAGTAGGCTATGTGGTTATGGCAACAACTGGATCGGGGGCGCGGGCATGGACCGTGGTGGTCGTGACGGGCATTCTTGCGGCCATGCATATCTGGAAGCTCCCGGCCGCGTTGGATTATATTCGAGCTGATCTGGGCATAGACCTTGTGGCAGCCGGCGCGCTGGTCGGGGTGGTCCAGATAGCCGGTGGCGTCGGGGGACTAGCCGCTTCGGTGGTAGCTGAACGGCTGGGTACCAAAAACACCCTGCTGGTGGGAATGGGTTGTGCCGGTGTTGCTTCCCTGGTCGGTGCGTTCGCCCCGAATACCGGCTGGTTAATGACCACCCGCGCCATTGAAGGCATCGGTTTTATTCTCATCACGGTTGTCGCGCCGGGCATGGTGCGCACCCTGGCGCCGCCCGAGAAAGTCAACGGCGCGATGGGATGGTGGGGCGCGTTCCAGGGTGTAGCACTCTTTTTAGGCGTGGGCATATCGGCGGTGTTGCTCAACGCGAGCACTGTCTCGTGGAATATGTGGTGGTTGATGATGGGCGTCGGGACCCTGGCGTTCATGCCGGTGGTCGCCGCACGGGTGCCGGCCGATCCACCCGGCGTGGTGCATCTGAAAGCTATCGCCCGGTCGATCGGCGCCTCGGTCAAGACTCCACTGCCGTGGGCGCTGGGATTGATCTTTTCTACCTATACGCTGCAGTGGGGTGCGGTGCTGAGCTTTTTGCCCACAATCTTTTCGGCCGCAGAGATCGACACGGGTCTTGATGTAGCGATCGTGGTGGGCCTGGCGACCGCGGTGGTCGGTGGGCTCAACGGCGCGGCAAATATCCTGACCGGGATCCTGTTGCAGCGGGGCCACCCACCACGTCGGTTGCTCGTTATTGGCTTAGCGACGATGGCGATCATGTCGACGCTGGTTTTCGCGCCCGACTGGTCACAAGTCCCCGGCACCGTGACGTGGGCGTTACTGGCCGCGGGTATCTTCTCGTTCGCTGGAGCTTTGGTTCCCACAACCGTTACCCGGCAGGCCGTTGATATTGCCCCACCGGGTGGCTCGGCCTCGGCAGTCATCGGCCTGATCACGCAGATGTTTAACTTGGCGAATTTCATTGGGCCGATCATTTTGTCAGCCATCGCTGCGGCGGCTGGCACCTGGCAGATGTCCTGGACGATGACTGTGACCGCATCGGCCATTGGGATCCTGACGACCCTGGTCTTCGTGCCCCGCGGGGTCGACCCATTCAAAAGCTACGGCAAGGTTTGATTACAATATCTTCTGGACTTCAATGAACGCCAGCTGGGGCAGCAGCTGAGAACGGGGCCGTCGAGGCCGTGACACCGTCGCGATACCACGTTTTACAAAGGACGCTTCGTGACTGAAAACCCGCATGTGACCCATGAGACGAGCCGGGGGAATTTTGCCCCGGTGGGCTCTCATATTTACCCCGTGCTATTTGCCATCATGGCGGTGGTGTTCATCCTGTCCAACATCGGAGGCGCCAAGGGTGTGCAATTTGGCCCCGTCCTAACCGATGGTGGATTCTTCCTGTTTCCGGTGGCCTACATTGTCGGCGACATCATCTCCGAAGTTTATGGATTCAAAGCCTCGCGACGGGTCATCTTCACAACCTTCCTGATCTCGGCGTTCGCGTCGCTAACCTACTGGATCATCATCATCTTGCCGCCCGCCGAGTTCTACGACGGTCAGGAAGCCCTAGCCAGAACCCTGGGCCCCGTACCGCTGATCGTGTTGGCGTCGCTGGTGGGTTTTGCGGCCGGGCAGCTGACGAACGCTTGGATTATGGTCGCGATGAAGCGTCGCAGCGGAGAACGCTACCTGTTTGGGCGCATCGCGGTCTCGACACTGGTCGGAGAACTACTGGACACCATCGCGTTTTCGGCAATAGCGGCAACCGTGATCGGTATTGAAACGTTGAGCCAATACATGATGTTTGTGCTGGTGGGATGGGTCTGGAAAACTGCCGTCGAATTGATACTGGCCCCTGTCACCATGTGGACTATCGGCAAAATCAAGACGGCCGAGCCGCGCTACGGCAACGTCGATGAAGCGTAGATGACGCTGTGTTGCACGGCACATTGTCCTATTGTCGGAAACCTGGTTAGGTAGTGCAACAGAATCACGAGTGCTGACCTTTAACGCCCTGGCTGGTCAGCCAGCAACCCTCTCGCCGTAGCGGGGTGCTCCAGGTGATGATTCGGCTAAGTTCAATCGTTCTTAGCAAGTATGGCGCCGGGTGCGGAGTTTTCTGCCGACGCCACGAATTTTGAGGAGTCTGGCATGACGCAGACCTTTGTTCCTGTCCTTGACACCACCGATAATGACACTCTCGCCCAGCTGTGGCAGCAACTGGAACCGGTATTCGATCAGATCGCAGCCACCGCACCGGCCCGGGATGCCGCTGGTGGTATCGATAAGAGGCCGATCGAGCAACTCCGCGAGGCCGGTTTTACCCGCCTGCGTGTTCCCGCCCAATATGGTGGCTATGGGCTGTCGTTACCGCTAGCGTACGAGTTTTTCGTCGCGCTCGCCGCGGCCGATTCAAACCTTGCCCAGGCGCTGCGAGCGCACTGGGGATTCGTCGAAGACGTATTATCCCGCACCGCTGATCAAGCTGACTTCCAAGACCGCTGGTTGACACGACTTGGCAACGGCGCGATTATCGGCAATGCCATCACGGAACGGAGCAACAGCCACGGGCAAAACGGCACGCGGCTGAGTCGCAACGACGGACAATGGCTACTCAATGGGACTAAGTTCTACTCCACCGGCACCGGTTATGCCGATTGGATCATGGTCGCTGCGACCGGCGACGATGAGGAGCCGGTTTCGGTCATCGTCTCCGCGGAGGCGCCGGGGGTGGAAATTGTCGACGATTGGGATGGTTTCGGCCAGCGCCTTACCGCCTCTGGCACCACGACGTTCACTAACGTCATCGTCGATGAAGCTGAGATCTTTCCGGCCGGGCACGGGCTCGATTCCGGTGAGCGCACCGCGTTTGGTCAAGCGACTTGGCAAGCGGTCCATTTGGCCACCCTGGTCGGCATCGCCAAAGCGGTTGTGCGCGACGGGGTGGACTACGTTCAGTCTCGTACGCGAACCTTCAGCCACGGTGCCGCCGACACCGTTCAATCCGACCCGCAAGTTCTGCAACTCCTAGGAGAACTGAGCTCTCAGGTTGCCGGGATCGAAACAATTTTCCGGGCCATTCCGCCGGTGCTGGCTCAACACTTTGCCGCCGATGCCCGCGGAGAGCAATTACCCGAAACCGTCATTGATGCGCTCTACGTGCAGGTGTATCAGGCCCAGCAGGTTATCGCCCCGATCACCCTGGAGGTCGCGACCAAGATCTTTGAGGTTGGTGGCGCTTCTGCGGTGTCACAGTCGCGCGCGTTTGACCGGCATTGGCGCAACGCCAGAGTCTTAGCCAGCCACAACCCGTTGATCTACCGGGCCCGAATCCTGGGTGATCACCTGGTCAATGAGATTTCACCAGAACGGAAATATACGGTGGGAAGTCACCTTCTGGCCTGAGGCGCTAAAAACCTCAGAGGTAAGCCTCCAGAATGTAGGTCAGGACCTGCATTCTGGAGGTGGTGGGCATGGCTACGGTAAGTGCACGGGAATTAGCCAGGACGTGAGCTCTGCTAAACGATTGGCGGATCAGGAGCCTCTGGTCGTGACGAATGAGGCAAACCTGCGTATGTGCTGACTAGCAAGGCGTATCGTCGACTGGCTGCACGCGATCAGGACGAAGTGTAGTCAGTGAATGACGCAAGTAGTCAGCGCATCGAGAACGAAGTAGGCGTACGCAGAATCGACCGCCGTGATGAGGTCCAGGGGAAGAGGTTTCGAAAATGTTTCGAACACCCAAGATTTTATGGACCTAGCGTGGGGGCCGTCAATCCGTTTATGTCTGAGGGCTACATCAGGTGGTGGCTTTCGCGTAGTAGCGACCCAGCATCTGGTCTTTGAACTCGCGGAAGTCCCCGTCGATGATCGACTGGCGGATCATATCAACCAGTCGCACTGTGAAGCGCAGGTTATGAATCGACATCAACGTGCCGGCTAGGATTTCGTCAGCTTTGATCAGGTGCCGGATATAGGCCTTCGAATAATTCGCGCATGTATAGCAGTCGCAGCCGTCTTGCAGGGGCGACAGATCGGATGCGAATTCGGCGCGCGGAAGATTAATGCGTCCGTAGTCGGTGTAAAACGCACCGGTGCGACCCACCCGGGTTGGGGAGACTGCATCGAACGTGTCGGCACCGGCTTCAATCGCCGCGAAGAGATCATCCGGTTCCGAGATACCCAGCAGGTGACGTGGCTTGTCTTCGGGAAGCTCTTCGGCGCACCAACCGACAATGGTGCCGAGGTTCTCTTTTTCAAACGCCCCGCCGAGACCATACCCGTCAAAGCCTGCTTCGATACCGTCAAAGTTCGTGCGCATATCGCGCAGATCGCGGCACGCCTTGCGTCGCAGGTCTTCGTATTGGGCGCCTTGAATAACCCCGTACAGTGCCTGATATGGCCGGTGGGAACGCTCTGTGGTCAGTTGTGCGTGCGCATCAAGACTGCGCTGGGCCCACTGACGGGTGCGTTCCAACGATTCGACCTGGTATCCGCGCGAGTTGTGCAGCGTGGTCAGCTCGTCGAAGGCCATCATGACATCGGCGCCGAGTTGGTGCTGGATTTGCATCGAAATTTCCGGGGTAAACCGGTGGCGGTCGCCATTGATGTGCGAGGTGAACCAGACACCATCGTCGTCGACGTTGGCTAAGCGTTCTTTACCGGGCGCAACAGCGTCATCAGAGCCGACTTTCTCTTGGGCTTCGGGGCCGGTCATGTCGATGACTTTCTTGAACCCAGAGCCCAGCGACATGACTTGAAAACCGCCCGAGTCGGTGAAGGTTGGGCCATCCCAATTCATGAACTTGCCCAGCCCACCGTGCAGATCCAGCAGCTCCGGTCCGGGCTGTAGGTACAAGTGGTAGGCATTCGACAAGACCGCTTGGGCACCGAGATCTTTGACCACCTCGGGCAGGACCGCTTTGACGGTGGCTTTGGTCCCGACCGGAATATACGCCGGGGTTTGGATGTCACCGTGCGGGGTGTGAATGGTTCCGGTGCGGCCGTGTGCGCCGTCAAGACGCGTGCCAAGGGTGAAAGAAAAATCGCTGGGTGCTGCCATGGACGTTAGTCTAGTCGGCCCACCGGGCGGGTTAGCGCGTGAGGCGCCGGATGGGGGTCTCGGTGTCGGCCAGTTGGGCTGGATCCACGCTGATGCCCCGGGTGATCATGCGGGTTGCGGCACGAATGACCATGTGATCATCGATTGCAGCAGCGCCGAGAACTTGATCGCCGTCCACCACGAAGATGGCGTGTTCGCCGCGGTGCACCAGGTGTTCGTGCGCTTGCGGTACAACGCGACCAACCGCTTGCACGTCGTGGCCGAACTGATCGGACCACACCCACTGCGGGGTTGGGGCCTCCGGTTGGGTCCCCATAATGGTGTGAACGACGCGGGCTGCTGAGGCGCGCCCGTGATCCCAATGATCTTGCCGCTCTTGGCCTTGGATTCGGCAGACGTCCCCGATGGCGTAGATGCCGGCTACGTCGGTGCGGTAGTGCTCGTCGACTACGATGCCGTCGTCGATGGTTACACCAGAGCCTTGCGCGATGTCGACTGCCGGTTCAATACCGACGGCGGCGACGACGAAATCGAAGCGGGCCAGGTCTTCGTCGACGGTCAGGCGGCGGGGGATGACCTCGACCTCTTGGGTCATGGTCTGATACAGGGTGTCGGCCAGCTCCCCGAAAACTTCAACGGCAGGGACCTGCGGAGTAAACACCGTCACCTCAGCGCCCAACGCCTTGGCGGAAGTAGCCAGTTCTGGAGCTAAGAGCCCACCTCCAGCAATCGCGATCTTGACCCCGGGGCGCAGTGCCGCGCGTAAGTGTTTGGCATCGGCCACATTGCGCAACGTGTAGATCGGTTTGTCCAGCTCCAGTGTCTTCGGCATGGCCCCGGTGGCAATCACAATGTGGTCG
>CALBOC010000119.1 GCA_937896705.1 uncultured Micrococcaceae bacterium
CGCGGAGTTCATACACCAGATTGACCGTGGACTCGTGGTTGGCGTCCTGGGTCGGAATGATTTGGAACATCAACAGATCGCCCGCCTCGTTTTCGCCCACCGGCACCACATGGGCCACCTGCTCTAATTCAGCGATCTGCTCGGCTTGAGCGGCGGTGGTCTCTAACAGTTCGGGTTCCTCGAGGTCGGCCGGAATATCTGCGACCGCCACGATTGGTGCATTAAACCCGGGCCCAAATTTTTCGGACTGGGCGGCATATGCCTGGTATTCGGTGGACTCGGGAGACTCTGCGGATCCGTCGGGGATACCCAGGCGCATGGAGAACACCGGGATGGCGATGATGGCCAACACCGCGATGGTCGCGACTGCGGTCAGGATGGCCCGCGCGTTGGACATCGGTTTCAGTACCTTTGTTGGTGCAGCGCGCTGGGTCCGATCGGCCAGTGCGACCCGCTCGCGTTTGGCTAGGGCACGGCGGCCCAATAGCGACAGCATCGCCGGGGTCAAGGTGATGGCCACCAGCACGGCGATGATCACGACAAAGCCGCCGACGGTTCCCATCAGCCCTAGGAAGGGGATTCCGGTCAGATTCAACGCCAGCAGGGCGATGACCACGGTTGACCCGGCGAACACCACCGCGTTGCCCGAGGTGCCGTTGGCCATGGCAATCGAGTGGCGCAGCGCCATCCCGGCCTTAAGCTGGGTGCGGTGCCGGTGCACAATAAATAGCGCATAGTCGATCCCGACGGCCAGGCCGAGCATGACGCCTAAGACCGGGGTCACCGAGCTCATTTCGACGACCGAGGAGAACGCCATGGCCGCCAGGGCTCCCACCCCGACGCCCACCAGGGCGTTAAGCAGAGGCAGTCCGGCGGTGATGAAAGTCCCCAACATGATCACCAGGACGATCCCGGCAACGACCAAACCGACGACTTCGGCCCAGCCCAAGATATCGGGTACGGCCATCGACAGTTCTTGCGAGGCCAAGACGTTTACCCCGTCAATGTCAGCGTCGGTCAGGGTGGCAATCAGCGCCTGCCGGATCTCGGGGGTGACCTCCATGGCCTGGTCAACGAATTGAACGGTCGCCACCGCGGCTGACTCATCGTCGGACACCAAGGAGTACTCATTGGTCGCCGTCATCAGCCGCTCGCCAAGGTCCAGGAGTTCTTCGCTTTCGGCCACTTCGGTGCGACCTGCTTCGTAGTTGGCCTGTTCTTGTTCAAGTTCTGCGCGGCCGGCCTCAAGCTCTGTGCGAGCGGCATCCAGCTGGGCCTGTTGGGGCGCGAACTGCTGGTCGACGGCGGCTTCGGGCATCCCGGCATCCAGGGCCTGCTGACGGCCGGCGTCCAATTGTTGTTGGGCTGCATCCAAGTCCGCTTCGGCGTCGGCCAGGTCTTCTTCGGCCTGGGTGAACTGTTCAGGGGCAGCGTCCAACTGCTCACGCGCGTCCTCGAGTTCGGTCCGGCCGTCTTGCAGTTGTTGTTGCTGATCGGTCAGCTCGGCATCGGTCTCAAACGGATTGACCACATCTTCGACACCCTCGACGCCCCGGGCATCGTCGAGCACATCGTTGATCTGTGCGCGCTGCTGATCGGTGAAAGCGCTGCCGTCTTTGGTTTCAAAGACCACGTTGCCGGTCCCACGGGCCGCGTCGGGGAATTCTTCTTGGAGCCGATCGGTGGTTCGGGCCGTTGGGGTGCCCGGGATATCCACGGTCGACACCAGGGTCCCGCCGAAGGTGAGAAACGAGCCCGCGGCGATGGCCAGTAACACCAGCCAGGTAAAAATCACCGCAAAGGGCCGCTTCGCTGAGCTCAGTCCCAATCGATACAACAGCTTTGCCATAATCACCCTCGCGCTTGAAGTTATACTGGCCCCTTGCGGCGCCC
>CALBOC010000120.1 GCA_937896705.1 uncultured Micrococcaceae bacterium
CTTTTGGAGTAGTAGTCACTCAGGTCCTTTCCTCATTGGCAGCCGTATGAGTAATAAGCTCACACACGATCAACACACCTATGACCCTGTCAAGTCCATGTTGAAGTAATCACTGTTTCCGTCAACCGCCAGATGCGTTTGACCGTCGCAGGATCCATGGATGCAGGGTCTCTAGTGTGTATAACGCGCAAGGTGATGGAATTGTTCCCATCGTGACAAAAACTTTGGAAAAGTTTTCCACACAGCCGTTAGAACAAAACATTATGCCATAATCGCGAGCCTTCCAGCGGCTCTTGTGTGAAGCCTATGCGGCGTGTTGCGGATTCCATGCGCAATCCACGCGAATTGCCCACTCAGCGACCGTGCCGGCTTCAAGAACACGTTCTAACGTTGCAAGCAACTGATCATTGGGAAAGTGTGTGCGCGCTTGTCGTGCATACTCTAGGGCGAGACTGCCGCGACCCCGAATCCACTCGATCCATACGAGAATCCCCGCAAGCGCTCCTCCAGAACGCCCGTCCGATAGTGGCAGCAGCTGATGACATAGTCGTTCCAGTGCAGCGATACGCTGCCAGTTCGGACCCCGTGCAGACCGACCTAGCAAGCCTTCTTGCACTGTAGTTCCGTCGGAGAGATTGCCATAGACCTCAGCCAGGGCGGCCAGTTGCGCAGGAAATTTTCTCAGCGCGACAAAACCTTTGATTGCGGTCGCAAGGTCGAAACAGGCTGTCGCCACGAGCGCATCGCGAAGTGTTCGGTGTTCCACCGCTGATAGCAGCTGGGCCACCTCATCTGAGTGGAGCATAGCTGGTCCGGCACTTACTCGCTGGTTCCATAACTCCAGCCATTTCAGGCCCACCTGGGGTCGGTGCATTAAAAGCTCTTGGGTGTTCGGTTCTTCCTGGGAGGGCTGCGTAACGGCTGGCGGGAACACGAGAGGCCGAGGTTCAGTGACCATCTTGTCCTCCGAGTCGCTGGGCGGAGCCAGCGCTTGGTAGATTTCCGTCGCTCGTGGATCAGCAACCGGTTCTCCCTGCACGATACACTCGGTGGTTTCCGGACAGCGGAGGTGCCACAGCATGTCATGGTGTATCAACCATGATTCCTGCACAGGTACGCCCTGGAGTGCGAATTGGGCGGAGATAACGGAATTTGCCGTACCGATCACTGCGAGCGCGTGTTGGTCCGACACCGTGACGCCGTCGGCGATGTAGACAACGAGACAGGATGTTGTGGAGGGCTCTCGAGCCATCATCTTGCCGAGTTGCCGACCGGTGTCGATGAACTCTAATTCTTGGTCTTCTGTCATACCGAAGTCCATAAAGGTCACGCTTTCAGGCGTATCACAGCGTGCCATGTGCTGGAGACTCGCGGGGATGTCGCACCGGGCGACGGTCGACAGTTGAGCGCCGGCGAAAGCCACGACCGCTATCGAGTTTCGCGGCTGAAATCCCAGGGTGCATTCGATATAAGCTAAAGCCTCAGCTGAGGTGCTGACCTGCAACGGCAGAACCTCTTGTGAGTTCTGCGCAGTGCTGTTGTCACTGGTGACTTCAGAGGGTACGACAAATAACGGGGTGGAGTTAGCAAAAAGATCGGCTTGAGTATCGGGATATTCCGGGTGATTTTTGTGGTGATCCATGCTTACAGCATGAATTACGTGTCGCAATCTCACTCGGGCAACTGCGCTGAATGTGGAAAACTGTCACCTGACAGACGCAAACATCCCGGCTTGTGGATTAGTCTGCGTCGGAGTCTGGTTCATCGTCCTGATCAGAAGTATCGTCAGGGGCAACAAAGCCTATTGATTCTGGATCGACTTCTGAACGTGACGGTCGCATGGGGTCCCTAGGGGAGTGTTTTCCTTCGAGCTGACCTCTGTCGAGGAGTGCAGAGTGGTCATCTGCATCCAGGCCAGCATCGTCACGTTGGGCATGATCACTGAGATAGGATTCAACCGCTGAACCGATTTCATCGGCATCTGGCATCTGCTCATTGGGCTTCAGCAATAAACTGCGAGCTTGATGCTCCTGCGCATAGGCATCGAAACGCTCCTCCAAGCGCTCCAACATGGCAGAGATTTCTGGTCGGTTTTGCACCTGTGCGGCAATCTGTCGCTCCACTTCTCGACCAGATTCACGCAGTTCCTCACTGGGCAACATCAAATCCATCGCAGCGCCGACATATTCCAGGGCTGCCACGGCAGCTTGGGGGTATGTCGCATCCGCTAAATAATGCGGTACGTGCAGGGTGTAGCCGCTGACTTTGTGTCGTGCTTCAGCGGCACGCAGCTCAAGAAGTTGCGCTGCACCGGCAGCGATCCGGCCCTCGGGCGCCCACGTCGCTAACCCTTCAAGCAGTTCCTGTGCGTTGCCGTGCGTGGTCACACCAAGAGGTCGGGTGTGAGGCACTGGCAAGGGAATAGCGTCGATAAAGGTCACCAGGTTGACCTCGAGTTGGTCTACCAGGAGCATAACCGCGGCGACGAAACGATCCCACTGGTAATCCGGTTCTGGCCCACTGAGCATCAAAAAGGGTTTCTGCATTTGGTCTTTGAGCAGATGTAATTCTAATTCAGGAGCTTCATAGTCGAAGAACTGCTCACCATCAAAGCGCAAGTGCGGTCGACGTGCCCGATAGTCAAGTAACTGGTCAGTATCGAAAGTCGCGATCCGTTGATGATCTAACCGCTCCAATAAGACATTCTCGAGCTGAGTCGACACGTTGCCGGCGTCTAAGTAGCCCGAAAATACCACCAGGAGATCGAGACCATGTAATGCGGGGCCTTCGTCGTCTGCTGCATCACTTGCCCGGGTCCCCGAGAGGAGTTCTTTAGCTGACGACGACAATCGGATGAGATCAATCGGATCAAGCATGCAAATTCCTCACTGTTTCGGGATGGTGTCTTCCAACATTAGACGCTACTGAGCACAACATAGAGGATCCAGCGCTTATTCCGTCACCGTTTCGGGGCCGCCTCGTTATGATGGAGTGACCATTCATTGTTATTCCGTTATCAAAAAGGACGTGATTACGTGGCCCAAAACGCCGCTGCCACAGATTTCATTGCGGATTTTACCGCCCAACTGACTGCGATCGATACACTTTCGACGACCGACGCGCTCGTGGTCGGGGTACAGTCCACCGATGATGGGCCAGTCATTGTGGCCCCCGAACTCGACGAACAAGCTGTCGCTGGGTTGCAGGAACAACTCGAAGTCTTGGGGCTCAAAGGCAAACTTGATGAAGTGGCTAAGGTTGCCGGCTCGATGACCGAATTTGATGCCAAGGTCGTTGTGCTCACCGGGCTGGGATCCACGGAAGCTCCACCGCAGGGTACGCCGAACCTCGATAGCTCCACTCCGGGCACCATATCTGCTGAAGCCCTGCGTCGTGCTGCTGGTGCGGCCACCGCGAAACTTACCGGCCACTCCCCAATCACTGTCGCCCTACCTGCTGATAGCGCCGCGCGCGTCACGGCGATTGCCGAAGGTGCCACGCTGGGTACCTACTCATTTGCGGGCTACAAATCGTCTAACGACGAGGAGACAAACGGTTCGTCAAGCACCGACCTGCAGATTCTTTCCTCGGTAGCAGACGCCGACGCGCTGGTTGAGCGCGCCGGAATCGTTGCTCGTGCGACATTTATTGCCCGCGATCTGGTCAATACGGCGCCCTCGCACCTTTATCCAGCGACATTTGCTGACGAAATTGAGGCGCTAGTAGACCACGCAAAAGTCAACGTCACTATTTACGATGAAGCCGCCCTAGCCGAGGGCGGCTTCGGTGGTCTCCTGGGTGTCGGCCAGGGTTCAGCCAATCCCCCACGCCTCGTCAAATTAGACTATGCCCCGGCCAACGCCAAGGGGCATGTCTCATTGGTTGGCAAGGGCATCACCTTCGATACCGGCGGTATCTCGCTCAAACCCGCCGGATCAATGGAGACCATGAAATCCGATATGGCCGGTGCCGCGACCGTCGGGGCCGTCCTTCATGCGGTGGCTGAGCTGGGCCTAGACATCAAGGTCACCGGCTGGCTGGCGATGGCAGAGAACATGCCGTCCGGCACCGGCATCAAACCGTCAGATATCCTCACCATCCGTGGCGGCACCACGGTGGAAGTTATGAACACTGATGCCGAAGGTCGTCTGGTCTTAGCTGACGCCCTGGTGGCTGCAACGGAAGAAAACCCGGACGTCGTGGTCGATATCGCGACACTAACCGGTGCCGCGATGGTAGCTCTTGGCAACCGCACGACCGGTCTGATGGGTGCACAAGACGTGCGAGCTGAGCTCTCCGAAGCTGCCGCTTCCACCGGTGAGACAGTTGTCGAAGTACCGATTCCAGAAGAGGCCCGCGCAGGGTTCGACTCTAACGTTGCCGATATGAAAAACACCGGCGAACGATACGGCGGCATGCAAGGCGCCGCAGCGTTCTTACGAGACTTCGTCGGTGAGACCCCATGGGCTCATCTGGATATCGCTGGACCGTCGTTCAATGAGTCATCACCGCGGGGATACATCCCCAAAGATGCCACCGGAACCATGGTCCGCACTCTGGTCGAATTTGTTAGCAACCGCGCCAACTAACACCACCTCTTAGCTGCGTCGGGACCGTTAGCTTCAAGCGGTCCCGACGCCCATGAGTGCCATAAGTCACCGCGGGTTTTCTAGCATCAGGCGACCGAGGAAAGTTAACGTGGTACAGGTTATGGATCAACAGGTCAGCGAGCCTATAAGGTTAAGAAGAAGTGTCCAAACTGCCCTGGTAACTCCAGATTCAGCAGAATCCGGACGCATGGTTGGAAACCATAGACGAGGACAATGCGGGGCGAACCTCCGCACAGATGAGGAGCATCAATCGTGACTGAAACCGCTAC
>CALBOC010000121.1 GCA_937896705.1 uncultured Micrococcaceae bacterium
GTTCACGTCGTAGGGCGCCTCGCGGTTTTGCGATACCCATAAAAAAACCCCGGCTTCGGCGGGTTTGCCTGCTCGGGGTTCAGCACGTGGAGGGCGTTGTGCCAACTGAGTGATTCAGTCCACGTGCTGCTAAATAACGACTACTAGGGTCTTCGACATGCCCTAATAATGGCCGCTACGTCCGATTTTGTCAAATCAGACTTCCCCGAGCTGGGGCAACTCCGCTTAGAGTTCTACTTCTACGTTACAGTGTGCGCCCACGGCGGCGGACTGCACGAGCTGCGCGTATTTGCCGAGCACACCGGTGGTGAATTTCGGTGGGATCGGCTGCCAGTTTTCTTTGCGCTTGGCTAGCTCATCTTCCGACACGTCCAGGTCGATGGACCGGTTGGCGATATCGACTCGGATAACGTCGCCATCCTCGACCAGACCGATGGGGCCACCCACTGCGGCTTCTGGCGCGATGTGGCCGATGCACAATCCGGTCGTACCGCCCGAGAAGCGACCGTCGGTGATCAGCAGCACATCAGCACCTAAGCCGGCGCCTTTGATCGCACCGGTGATGGCCAGCATTTCGCGCATGCCGGGCCCACCCTTTGGCCCTTCGTACCGGATGACCACGACGTCGCCTTTTTTCAGCTCATTGGCCGCAAGGGCGTCCATGGCTTGCTGTTCGCGCTCAAAGACGCGCGCGGTGCCTTCAAAGACTTCGGCGTCAAAGCCTGCGGATTTGACGACGGCACCTTCCGGGGCCATCGAGCCGTGCAGCACGGTCAGCCCACCGGTGGCGTGGATGGGATTATCCATGGTGCGCAATACGGACCCGTCGAGCTTCTTTGGTCTGAGTTCTTCGAGGTTTTCGGCAACGGTCTTGCCGGTCACGGTTAGCGCATCGCCGTGCACTAGACCTTCATCGAGCAGCGCTTGCATGACCACTGGGACCCCACCGATGCGGTCGAGGTCGGTCATGACGTAGTCGCCAAAGGGTTTCATGTCGGCGATATGCGGGATCTTGTCGCCGATGCGGTTGAAGTCGTGCAGGTCCAGCTCTACGCCCGCTTCGTGGGCGATGGCCAGCAGGTGCAGCACCGTATTCGATGAGCCGCCGAAGGCCATCATGACCGCAATGGCGTTTTCGAATGCCTCTTTGGTCAGGATGTCGCGTGCGGTGATGCCTTGGGCCAGCATGTTGACCACAGCTTCACCGGCTCGGCGCGCATCGTAGTCACGACGGCGGTCTGCCGATGGTGGCGCGGCAGCACCTGGCATGGACATACCTAGAGCTTCGGCGACCGAGGCCATCGAGTTGGCGGTGTACATGCCACCACAGGCACCTTCGCCCGGGCAGATGGCCCGTTCGATGGTGTCGAGGTCTTCCAGCGACATGGTGCCGCGGGCGCAAGCACCGACGGCTTCAAAAGCGTCAATGAGAGTGACCTGGCGCTCTACCCCATCAGAGAGGGTGGCGTAACCGGGCATGATCGAGCCGGCGTAAACGAACACGGAGGCTAGGTCCAGGCGAGCGGCTGCCATGAGCATGCCGGGCAGAGATTTGTCACAGCCGGCCAGCAGGACCGAACCGTCAAGGCGTTCGGCCATCATCACGGTTTCTACTGAGTCAGCAATGACCTCACGGGAGACGAGCGAGAAGTGCATGCCGTCGTGACCCATGGAAATACCGTCGGACACCGAGATCGTGCCGAACTCTAGTGGGTATCCCCCACCGGCGTGGACCCCGGTCTTGGCGGCTTCGGCCAGACGGTCGAGCGAGAGGTTACACGGGGTGATCTCATTCCACGAGGAGGCAATACCAATTTGTGGCTTATCCCAATCGTCATCACCCATGCCCACTGCCCGGAGCATTCCGCGGGCCGGAGCACGTTCATATCCGTCGGTTACATCGCGCGAACGCGGCTTCATATCAATTTCGGGGTTCTTAGACGTCA
>CALBOC010000122.1 GCA_937896705.1 uncultured Micrococcaceae bacterium
TCTTCTTCTGGCCAGGACTCAAAGTTCTCCACGTCTGGGGATTCCAGCATGCCCTGGCAGATGTTTTCTAACTCGCCGTTAGAGATCTCAATGATGCGACCCTCATTGAATTCCTGGGTCACGTCATCGACGATCTCCTGGAGCTCTGGAGTCAGCGATTCGTAGGAGTCTTTGTTCCACCACATGCCATAGGCGGTGTACTGGCCCACGCCGGGGTCGGCCCAGTACGGCAGTTGTTCGGTGACCGCATAGTTCACCGCGAAGTCCAGCGACGCTGCGACCGAGTCGATCACGCCGCGCTGCAGGGACTCATAGGTTTCAGCCGCGGTGATCGCATTGACGTTAACCCCGGCGGTTTCCAGGGTGCGCTGCGTGACCGGCCCGGCCGCACGAGCCGAGAGTCCGCGCAGGTCTTCGTACTCATCGATCGGTTCTTTCGCACCGATCAACAGCACGCCCACCGGCCAAGCGCCAATGTATTCGAGGTTGCTTTGCTCCAGTTGGGCACGCGCCGGCTCGTAGTTGGTGTGCACATCGTAGAGGCCTTCTACGGCTGCCTGAATGTCGTTGTTCAAAAACGAAATCGACATGACGGACATGGTTGGCAACAGGTGCGGCGTGTAGTCAGTAATGGTCAGCCCGATGTCGGCGCGCCCGTTTCGAACACAGTCGGCAACTTCTGCCATCCCGCAGACGGCCTCGAATGAGGTGCGTTCAAATTCAATCCGACCGTCGGTGGCTTCTTCCACCGCGTCGTAGTACTCTTCGGCGACCAGTGAGTGTTGGGTTCCATCGAGTGCGCCGTTGGCAACCGTGAAGTAGAAGTTGTCGGCACCTTCGACTATGCCTTCTTCACACGCAGTCAGCGTCAGTGCTGCAGCAGCGCTGACGGCTGCGATCTTGGCAAAGCGTGAAACGAGTTGTGATTTCATGGGGTTAGCCTTCCTAACTTTGCACCAGGCTCGGCAAGAACAAGATGATTTCGGGAACGAAGAAGAACAGCGCGATCAACACCAGGTCCAGGATGAAGAACGGCATGATACCCCGGAAGACCGTCTCGGAGCGGACGCCGGTCGTCCCGGCCACCACGAACGCGTTGATCCCGACCGGTGGGGTCACCATGCCGATCTCAATGAATTTCACAATCAGGATGCCCAACCAGATCGGGTCGAATCCGAACTCGATGGCAACCGGTAACAACAACGGCACCGAAATCATCAGCAACGACAGGGATTCCAACACCATGCCCAGCGGAATGAGGCTCAACAAAAGGATCCCCATAGCCATCTCCGGGGCGATATCCCAGGCAAGTACCGCGTCGGTGATCATGTTCGGAACTTGGGCGGCAATGAAAAACGACGACAAAATGGCCGAACCAATGACGATGAAAAACACCATCGCGGTGGTCGAAGCGGTGCTCTGGAGTGCTTGGCTGATGCCGTGCCAGATGCCTTTGGCACCTTCTTTGCGCAGTTCAAACAGCAAGATAATGACCGCGGCAATCGCACCGAACGCGGCGGATTCCGTCGCGGTGAAAACACCGGAGTACATGCCGCCTAATACGATCGTGAACAAAATGACGATGTAGACCAGCCCGCGCCAGGGCAGTTTGCCCAGCGGGGTTTTCTCACGTTGTTCGGCGTTGATTTCAGACGCCTGCTCCAGTGCGTGCTGGACACTGTTGGCTTCGGTCACGACCTTATTCTCACGACGCATTCGGATGCCCGAGATCATGATCCACAACGCATATACGATTGCTGACAAGATCCCCGGCACGATACCGGCAGCTAGCATTTCTGCTACGGATACCTGTGCCAAAATCGCGTAGAGCACCAGGAACGTGGACGGTGGGATCATCGATCCCAGCGTGCCCGCTACCGCAACCAGTGCGGTGGCCATCGAAGCGGGGTACCCGGCGGCTCGCATTTCAGCCACGGACAGGCGGGCCATGGTCGCGGCGGTGCCGATGGAAGACCCCGATACCGCAGAGAAACCGGCGGATGCTGCCACGGTGGCGATCCCGAGTCCGCCCGGGAAACGTCCGAGCACTCGGTCGGCGATCTTGAAAACGTAGTCTGCGACGTTGGCTCGCACCGCAAACATGCCCATCAGGATGAACATCGGAATAATGGTCAACGAGAAGGTGGCGGTTTCGGCAAAGGGCTCGGCACCGAGCACGTTGGTGGTGTGGTTGATGCCTCGTAAGGCCACCAGCCCGAGGGCCCCGGAGAGGCCAAGTGAGACTGCCACTGGGACCCGCAAGAGCAGCAGGACCAGCATGAGTATCAGGACAATAGCGATAACACTGCCGACGGTCATGGTCTACGCTCTCCTTCTGCGGTGGTGTGAGTGGTGGGGCCGGTTTCAGTCGGCAGGGCCTCATCGGCCAGGGTCGCTTCCAGCTCACTGGCAAAGCCCATCGGCCCTGTGCCAGTGATGCTGCGATAGATATTCACGAGCGCGACCAAGAAGAGGGAAATAAAACCAATCGTCAAGACCCAGCGCATCGGATACATCGGCCATTGCACGAGACCAAAACGGATTTCACCTAGTCGGGTGGCATCGATCGAGTTCAGGATGTTGGCATAAGACAACCAACCGGTATAAAACGCCGTGAGTAGCCACACGAAGATATTCGTGGCTCGTGCTAGACGTGGTCCAAAACGGTCTGTCAGCAGCGTGACCGCGACGTGCTCGCCTTGGACTCCGGCCCAGGCCAGCCCAAAGGCCACGGCCGTGACCATCGCCGTCTCGGCGATTTCGATCATGCCGCCCAGTGAGGCCCCAGTGGCGTTACGTACGAACACGTCGATCGTGATCGCAATAACCATGACCACAATGGCGCTCGCTGACAGCACGGCAAGCGTACGCGCCATACCGCGAATCAGTTTTTCCATGATGTGTTTCCTTTAGTGCTCGAGGTCGTCGTGCAGCGTATTTGACTGACGGGTCCGTCAGGTTTCGACGCACACTATGTGGTGAGCCATTTCACAGCAAAGGTGAAGCATGAGAAATCATATACGAAATAGAGAGGCTCTGAAGCTGTCTTCGGCTGTTCGCGGCGCCCACCGGGCCGGAGGTGCTTTATCTCACTAGTGTGTGACGCATTCCGCCGGACTTGGTGAGCCAAGTCGGTAACGTCAGAGAGCTGCGTCATGTCGCCACTCTCGCGCCGCGAGCCACGGGGTGGTAATGACTGTGAAAGGTAGGTGGCCTGGAGTGTTTTCTGGCAGCTTAAGCCGCAGTCGTGTGTGAGCCTTGTTGGAGCGCCTACGTGACGCGCGTCATTCGCATTCTCCGCGTCGCCATGGCGATTTGGTAAACTCTGGTTGTAACTGTTCTCGACCCAAACCGTTACGTGGAAGCGGGTGCGAGAACCTTTCTATGTTGTGGGCCGGTATGTGCCGTCCCCGTGGGAGAGATGAATTTTATGCCAGCAATCGCAATCGTTGGAGCCCAATGGGGCGACGAGGGCAAGGGCAAAGCAACGGACTTACTCGGTGGACGCGTTGATTACGTTGTCAAGCCAAACGGCGGGAACAATGCCGGACACACGGTAGTCGTCAACGGTGAAAAGTTTGAACTCAAGCTGCTACCCGCCGGGATTCTGTCCCCACAGGCCATCTCTGTGATTGGTAACGGCGTGGTGATCAACCTCGAAGCACTCTTCGAAGAGATCGACGGACTCGAAGCCCGCGGCCACGACACCTCACACCTGCGGATCTCGGCCAATGCCCACCTGGTCGCGCCGTATCACCAGACCCTTGATAAGGTCACCGAACGCTTTTTGGGTAAACGCGCCATCGGCACCACTGGCCGCGGGATCGGTCCGACCTACCAGGACAAAGTCGCACGCTTGGGCATTCGCGTCCAAGACCTCTACGACGAATCGATTCTGCGTCAAAAGATTGAAGGCGCGCTGCGCCAGAAAAACGAGTTGCTCGTCAAGCTGTATAACCGCCGGGCCTTCACCGTCGATGAGATAGTGGAATACTTCCTGGGCTACGCCGATCGACTGCGTCCCATGGTCGTCGACTCCGTGCGGATGCTCAACGAAGCGCTCGACGAAGACAAAGTCGTGTTGATGGAAGGCGGCCAAGCCACCTTCCTGGACGTCGACCACGGCACCTATCCGTTCGTCACCTCCTCGAACCCCACCGCCGGGGGCGCATCCGTCGGCGCTGGCATCGGCCCGACCCGGTTTACCCGTACGATCGGCATCGTCAAGGCCTACACCACCCGCGTGGGTGCCGGACCATTCCCAACCGAACTCTTTGATGAGATGGGCGAACAACTGCGCACCACCGGGGGCGAGTTCGGTGTCAACACCGGACGGCCACGTCGCACCGGCTGGTACGACGCCGTCATGGCTCGCCAGGCCGCAATGATCAACGGTTTCACCGACTACTTCGTGACCAAACTCGATGTCTTGACCGGTATCAAAGAAATTCCGGTCTGTGTTGCCTATGATGTCGATGGGGTTCGCCATGACAGCATGCCGATGACGCAAACCGAATTCCACCACGCCAAACCGATTTATGAATACTTCCCGGGCTGGGAGGAAGACATTTCGGGTTGTCGAACGCTTGAAGATCTGCCAGTAAACGCGCAGAACTACATAGCCAAGCTCGAAGAGCTGGCCGGTGTGCGCATTTCCGGTGTGGGTGTCGGCCCTGGCCGCGATGAAGTCATCCAAGTCCGCGATTTGATCTACGAAGACTAAGGCCGTTATGCAATACGTATCTACGCGCGGCGGGATGGCCCCGTCGAACTTTTCCGATGTCCTGCTCGAAGGGCTCGCCCCGGATGGGGGACTGGTCGTACCCGAAACTATCCCCACCGTCACACTTGAGACCATTGAGGCCTGGCGTGACCTGACCTATGCGGAACTGGCCACCGAAGTGATTGGCTTGTACTGGACCGATATCCCGCGCGAAGATCTGGCTGAACTATGCCGGGCTGCCTACGGGTCCCAGTTCAACTCCGATGTGATCGTGCCGCTGACGCCGATCGATCAGATGGCTACCCTGGTGGACTTATCGCAAGGACCGACCCTGGCGTTCAAAGACATGGCCATGCAATTTCTGGGCGAAGCGCTGCCCTATGTACTCAAACAGCGCGACCAGACGCTGAACATCCTGGGCGCGACCTCGGGAGATACCGGGTCTGCTGCCGAATACGCCTTCCGGTCCAAGCCCAATATCGGTGTGTTCATGCTCTCGCCCAAAGGTCGGATGTCGAAATTCCAGCGCGCACAGATGTACACGCTCACCGACGACAACATCCACAACATCGTCATTGAGGGTGTTTTCGACGACGCCCAAAACCTGGTCAAAGAGCTCAACGGCGACCTCGACTTCAAAGCGGCCCATTCCCTGGGCACGGTCAACTCGATTAACTTAGGCCGACTCATTGCTCAGTCGGTTTACTACTTCTGGGCCTGGCTGCGCGTAACCAACGGGATCCCCGAAGACCAGCGCGAGGGTTTCGGCGTCTCCTTTGCTGTGCCATCGGGCAACTTTGGTAATATTTTCTCCGGGCAGCTGGCTCGTCAGATGGGGCTGCCCATCGATACGCTGGTCCTAGCCACCAACGAGAACAACGTGCTCGATGAATTCTTCCGCTCCGGGAAATATGAGCCACGGTCGGCGGCTAACACGCTGGCCACGTCATCCCCGTCGATGGATATCTCCAAGGCGTCGAACCTGGAACGGTTCGTATACCTGGTTCTCGATCAAGACCAGGGCAAACTGGCAGAGGCCTGGCGCCAGCTGGATGCTTCCGGCACCCTGGACCTATCGGAGCATCAGCCACGCTTCCTCGAAGAGTTTGGGATGGTCTCGGGCACCTCGACCCACGAAGACCGGGTGGCAACCATCCGAGCCGTGTACGAAAAATCCCAGCTCGTCATCGACCCGCATACCGCCGACGGTGTGACCGTGGCCCGTGGGTATCAGAAACCAAACCAACCCATGCTGGTTCTGGAAACTGCCAAACCAGAAAAGTTTGGTGACATCGTCCGGGAAGCGCTGGGCTTCGAACCCGAGCTCTTACCCGAATACGCCAAGTTGTTAGAACTCGAACAGCACACCGTGGAAATGGGCGCGGACGCCACCGCGCTGCGGGAATACATCACCCTGCACCACGTATAACACTCAGGATTTGGTCAGCTGGCTCCCCGAGGTTCTCAAGACCGATATGTTTATTCTTGAAGTACCTCAAGGTGTGAGTGATAGTGATAGTGGAAGCCCCGAACGAAACTCCAGCAGTTTTGATCGGGGCTTTCGCGATTCCACTGAACGGATTAAGACTCAGAGGGAATTTACAGGAATCCTCAAGTATTCCCCAATGAATGTCTTTTAGAGTAGTAACTACCTCTTCAAGGTGTGAGTGATGAGTGTCAGAGCCCCCGGTTTTCCGGGGGCTCTGGTTTTTCCTACGGTCCCCTCATGGCGCCTGCGCTGCTGGCTTGGTCTCCAACGTTCCGGGTGTACGATCTCGTCGCGTGAGGTATATCGTCGCGACAATCCCTAGCGCACTACACGAGCACGTGACCCACCACGAAGTCTCCCACGACCCGGTAGTCGTGACGACCCAGGCCAGGACGGCAGGGCCGAAGAAATTGCCCACATTGAAAATCTGTTGCATCAGGCCGATCACGGCGGCCACCGAACCTTCGGGCGGGGCCAAGTCAACTGCTAGGCGGCTGAGAATAGCCGGCACGGTGCCCCCGATCATCGAGAAGACAAGCGCACACAGTAGCTGACCCATTAAACCTTGGACCGTGGGTTCCCAGGCGATCGCAAAGAACATCACTGATGAGGCCGCCATGGCCGCAAAAGTGGCTAGCAGAACGTGACGCGGATTGAACCCTCTTTTCAACAGGCCAGCTGCCAACAGCGCGCCGATGATGTTCACCCCACCGACCACCGCTGATAGCAGCGCGGCAGGCAGCCGCTCGATGTCGGCGGCGACAAATACCGTGGGCAAAAACCCCACTACTGCCATCCACTGCAAGGTATAGCAAGCAAATGCTAACCCAGCTACCCACGGCCGCCAGGTGCGAACAGTGGTAACGATACGATTCACGGAGCCGCGCAACCGCTGGTTTGGGTAATCCTGCGGGTCAGGCACGGTGAACCGTGCCAACAACAGGAGCAACACCAACGTCAATGCTGCCATCACGAGCCACAAGGCGCGCCAGCTGACGAATTCAAGCAACAGGCCACCGCCCGCAAAGCCGACCACCGTGGCGGTACCTTGAAAGGCACCCCAAGAAGACAGTGCCAGATCCAGTTGAGCTGGTTGACAGATGCGTCGGATCAGCGCCGGTGCCAAGACGGTACACAGGAGAAAACCGATACCCTCGAGCGCACGGTACGTCATCAGCAGGTTCACCGAGGACGTGGTGGCACCCAAGCAGGAGCCGATCGCAAGTAAGACCAAGCCGAACATCATCAGGCGGCGCAACCCGGCTATCTCCCCACCCCACGCGACGAATAAGCCGCCAACCATGCTGGCCAGTTGAATGATGCCCAGTAACATCCCGGACGTCACCAGGCTCATGCCGAGCTCTGCCTCAAGCAGCGGTAGGGCTACGGGAAGTTTCCAAATATGGGCAGCAGCGATCACGCCGACCGCCACCACGGTTACCCAGGCACGAGTGCTGGTCCGGGAGGCCGAAGAGACCTCGGCTTGGGTAGATTGTTTCAAGGGGTCCGCTCCTTTATGGTTCCGACTTCGAGTGTGCCCCGGAATCTCGCTGGGAGTAGATAACTGTCCGTCTAATGGAAAGCTTATGGACAGCGCCGTACAATAAGCCCACAAACCAAGGAGGGCAACATGGCGAACCCGCGTCCAGGCCAGTCGCGGCGTGAATCGCAACCCGAACCCACAAGAGCTGATACCGTCACGGCTCGATCACTCGCGTTGCTAGCCGCATTTAGTCCTGAACGACCACGACTGTCGCTCAGTGAAATGGCACGACGGGCAGAGCTGCCGGTCTCCACAGCGCATCGGCTCGTTTCGGAGTTAGTGCAGTGGGGTGCGCTCGAACGGATTAATAATGAGTATGTGGTGGGACAGCGTCTTTGGAAGCTTGGTCTGTTAGCGCCCATCCGCCAGAACATTGCCGAAATCGCCGCCCCGCATATGCAAGATGTGTTGTTCGTGACGCATAACGTCGTAAACCTCTTTGTTCTTGAAGGATCGCGGGTGCTGCTCTTAGAACGCATCTCAGGAACCAAAGTCGGGGCACCCTTCCGAAAGGTCGGCGATCCATTACCGCTTCATGCCTCAGCGGCCGGCAAGGTGATGTTGGCGTACTCCCGACAAGATCTGCTGTCCGAAGCCACCAAGAAGATGATCAGCCTCACTGCGCATACAATAACGTCACCACGTGAGCTGCAGACCGAAATCGCCGAGGTGAAGAAGTCAGGCTATGCCACCTCGAACCAAGAAGCTGGCGTGGACAACTTCGCGGTTGCGGTGCCCGTGCTGGATGCTATGGGATACGCCGTGGCCGCCCTGGGTGTCGTCCATCAGAACCCACCAGCCCTCGGGTCGGTCGTTCCGGTGCTTCGAATCGCCGCTCGAGGTATCGCCCGCCGGCTGACGGTAGCTGATGTTTCCTAGCGGTATGCGGGCAGTGGTTCCAACAAACTCGAAGATTCTTTCCGTTGGACGGAAAGCAATTCTGCTTGTGATGTGGACAACTCCTAGCCTAGGGGTAACCCAAGCCCGGTTAGCCGTGGCCCTTCCGACGATAAGGAGCTAGCGCGTGACTCTCACTGCACCCTCTAAAGCCCCAGCTACGATCGACACCGTTATTGACACGGTCGAACAGGTCGCAGATGAAGTTGTCACTTTGGTGCTACGCCGTGCCGATGGCTCCGACTTCCCCGTATGGGAACCTGGAGCACACATTGATGTACACCTGGACAACGGTCTGATCCGCCAATACTCATTGTGCTCACCGACCCAGGATCGATCCATCCTGCAGATCGGAGTCTTGCACACCCCAGACTCACGCGGCGGCTCGGAGTTTGTCCACACTAACTTGTTGCCCGGTTCCGAGCTCACGATCTCTGCACCGCGGAACAACTTCCCGTTGGTCAACTCCCGGAAATACATGTTTATTGCCGGCGGTATCGGAATCACCCCGATCATTCCGATGTTGGAAGCTGCCGAGGCCCAAGGCAAGGAGTGGGTCCTGCACTACGGTGGTCGATCCCGCACCAGCATGGCATTCATCGATGAATTACAGGCCAAATATGGGCCCGAGAAGATCCGCATTTACGCCAACGATGAGGACAACATGCTGGACCTCAATAACGTTCTAGCGATGCCACGAGCCCACATGCTCGTCTATGCCTGTGGCCCAGGTGGCATGCTCACCGCCATCGAGGAACTGTGCATGGGGTGGCCTCCCGGAGCGTTGCATACCGAACGCTTTGTCGCAGCCGAACTAGGTGCTGCGGCCAGCAGTGAACCATTCGAAGTCGAACTGGCACAAACCGGCAAGACCGTTACCGTCCAACCAAACGAAACCATCGTCGATGCGGTTGAAGCGGCCGGCGCTCGCGTGCTGTCCAGCTGCCGCGCCGGAGTGTGCGGTACCTGTGAAACCCGTATTCTCGCCGGCGAACCAGAACACCGTGATGCCGTTCTGACTGAAGAGGACAAAGCAGCTGGTGAAGTCATGCTGCCCTGCGTCTCTCGTGCAGCCGCCGGTTGCAGCCGTCTCGTTCTTGATCTGTGAGCCCTACAGGAGTAGTTATGACCACCACCATTGAACCAGCAGTTTTTACCGAAGACCCCTTCGGTGAAGCCGCGCTTGCCGACCCATACCCCTTCCTGGACCGCCTACGTGAAGCAGGCCCCATCAGCTACCTAGAAGCTACCGGGTCTTATGCGGTCGTAGGCTACGAAGAGGTTTACGAAGTTCTGATGGATTTTGAAACCTACATCTCCTCGGGTGGCCTGGGCCCGCGCGATATCCGGAAAGACGAAGCCTGGCGGCCGCCGAGCATTCTGGAATCTGACCCACCGATTCACACCGTCATGCGGCGTGCTCTGACCGGTGTCATTAACCCGTCGACGGTTCGTGCACTCCGTGAACCCTTCACCGCCCCGGCCGTAGACCTCGTCGAGGATCTCACCCAGTACGCGCGTTTTGATGCCGTCACCGACCTGGCCGAAAAATACCCCATCCAAGTGTTCCCCGATGCCGTTGGACTGCCGCAAGAAGGCCGTGAGCACCTGCTGCCGTACGGCAACATGGTTTTCAACGCGTTCGGCCCCGAGAACTACATTTATCAACAAGCCTTCGCAGAAGGCGACGCGCACTCAGCCGCCGTTATGAAACTCTGCCAACGCGAATCCCTCGATGACACCGGTTTTGGCGCTAAGATTTATGAACGCATCAACGATGGCCTCATCACCAAAGACCAGGCCGCACTCTTGGTGCGAGCGCTGCTCTCCGCAGGTGTAGACACAACAATCTTTAGCATCGGCAATACATTGTCCGTGTTGGCTCGTTACCCCGAGGCCTGGCAACGCTTACGCGAAAATCCCTCAATGGCCAAATTTGCGATCGACGAAGCGCTGCGCGTGGAATCACCATTTCAAAAATTCCACCGCACGGTCGCTACCGACACCGTCCTGGGCGGAGTAGAACTACCGGCGGGCACCAAGATCCTGCTCTTCGTCGGAGCTGCCAACCGTGACCCAGCGAAATGGGGCGACGACGCTGCCGAGTTCAGCTTAGACCGGAGCTCATCTGGCCACGTAGCTTTCGGTATGGGACTCCACCAGTGTGTGGGCCAGCCGATTGCCCGGTTGGAAATGGAAATTGTCCTGCAGCAATTGCTTGAAAAATTCGAAACCATCGAATTAGCCGGCGAACCGGTGCCCTTTATTCACAACGTGCTGCGCGGCTTCGAATCGGTGCCGGTAAAGGTCACTCCGAGCCGCTAACCACCGCACACCTGTCCTACAGTCTCCCGGTGGCCGCACCGCCACCGGGAGGCGTATTAGTCGTGTCTTTTTGCCGCAGGCTCTTGGCACACGTCACGGTTCTTCTGACGTTATTTCCCGATAGGAACAGCTCATGGCTAACCAAATCTCTACACGATCATCCACTCCGGCGGCTTCCCCAGGGACGCCTCAAGGCGCAGACCCAGCGACATGGAGCGCCCGTCGCCGAAAGCGCTACGGCTGGCTCGTCACCGTGATGCTACTGGTTTTAATGATGATCAGCTGGGCAGATAAAGCCATCCTCGGCATTGTCGCGGTCCCCCTAATGGAAGACCTCAACATCTCTGAAGCACAATTCGGGCTGTTGGGCAGTGCCGTCTTCATGCTGTTTGGCATAGCCCAACTGGTGGCCGCACCGATTGCCAACCGGGTGCAAGCCAAATGGATCCTGCTGGTGTTGTGTCTGGTCTGGTCTATCGCCCAGGTTCCGGTCATCTTATTTGCCTCACTGCCTGCGCTGTGGTTTAGCCGTTTATTATTGGGCGCAGGAGAAGGACCCCTGGCACCCATCACCATGCACGCGGTCTACAAGTGGTTTCCGGCGGCTAAAGGTGCCACCCCTGCCGCACTGGCCTCCGCGGGTGTCACCTTAGGCATTGTTGCGTTCGCGCCGGTTCTAGCCTGGGTAACGGCTTCGTTCGGCTGGAAATCCGCCTTCGTGTTTGTTGCCATCATCGGCGTCATCTGGGCGGCCGTCTGGCTCTTTATCGGCAAAGAAGGTCCCTACACCTCAGTCAAGGCTGAACGTGAAATCGAAGGCTACGCAGTCGACGAGACTGAAGACCCCGTTGAAGCAGCCAAAACCGCAGCGGCCGACAGCAAAGTCAAATACCGCCGTTCGCTGTTCACCCCGACTTGGATCCTGGCGGTGTTGTGCTCGTTCTTTGGCTACTGGACCTTCACCGTCGCCACCACCTGGTTGCCCGCATATTTCGAGAATGTCCTCGGTGCCAGCACACAACAATCCGGCTCTCTCATCGCCCTGCCGGCAATGTGGGGTGCGATTGCCACCGTTGGTCTGAGCTGGCTCACAGAGTTCCTTGGCTCACGCGGTTGGACCACACGCTACTCTCGCGGACTCGTGCTGAGCTTAGCGACCATCTTCTCGGGCGTCATGGTACTGCTCGGCACTCTGGCCAGCACCCCGACCCTTGCCATTATTTGCTTTACCTTTGGGTTCGGTACCGCTCCAGCACTCTTTGCTCTGACCTACCTCGTTTGTGCGGAGATGACCAGCATCGGTCAGCGGGGTGCCATGTTGCAGTTCACCAACGCGTTTCTGACCACCGGCGGCCTGTGTGCCCCGATGTTCGTTGGCGCGATGGTCGGAGCCGCCGCAACTCCAGCAATGGGCTATGAGATGTCCTTCTTGATTACCGGTGGTGTCATGGGTGCTATCGGCTTGCTCGCTGCCCTAGGGATCAACCAGCAGCGCGACCGCAAGAAACTAGGACTCGACCTCGTCTAGTATCGTCCCGGCATATCACCTTAAAGAATCGGCAGTCCGTTGAGTCAACGTGCTGCCGGTTCTTTGTCTTGCATCTGTAATGTCTTGTCCCAACCACAACAGCGCAAGAGTCGTCGGTGCCAGCACAACACTGCTTGCTGGGCTGACTGCCTGTCCGAGTCGGTGCTGAGGACTCGATCAGTGCCTGGCTGGCCACCTTGGTTCGGTTGATCGATGCGGGTCGAGGGTGAAGACAACATAAAAAAGCCTTCTGGCCGTGGCGGCCCCGCAGCGTGCGGGACCAGTACGGCCAGAAGGCTTTCGATATGTAGATGTGGGTTATACGGTGACGTAGGCAGTATCGGGCACAACGGTAAACCGTTGGCCGCTGGTGGCGACGTCAATCGGGCCGGCATATGTGCTGGCGGCACCTGCGGCCCATTGTTCGGGAGTCGCTACGCCGGCCAGGTGGGAAAGCACCAGGCGTTTCGCTCCGGAAGCGGTAGCAATGCGACCGGCACCTTCGGGCGTGGAGTGGGATTGCTGCTGATGGTTCAAAAACGCTGCATCGAAACCCCGCGCAGCAAAGAACTCGATGTTCACAGCTTCGTGCACCAAAATGTCGGTGTCCAGGGCCAGCTGGGCTAGCGCATCACTTTCGGCGGTATCGCCGGAAAACGTGATCGAGCCGGCTGCCGTATCGAAGCGGAACCCAAACGCTGGGTGGACCGGCGGGTGGTCGACCAGCACCGCGGTGACCTTGACGTGGTCATCCTCGTACACGAGGAACGGATCTGGCGTTAGCGCAGGGACAGTAATTTCTACCGGACGAATCAGGTCTGACATCACCGGCCGTGCTTCATCGGTGACCCGAATGTTGAGGTCATACGAAAATGCCTCCAGAGTGTGTTCGATGAGCCCTTGGGTACCCGATAGGGTTGCGCCTTCTGGATGCTCAGTATCTTTGCCTGGACCATGAATCGGGATCTCGTGGGAGAACCCCTGCACCGGAGCTCCCCAATTCCACATGAGAAACCCGGGTAGTTCGGCCACATGGTCAGAGTGCAGGTGGGTAATAAAACCGGCTTTGAAGTCCTTGCCGCGCAATCCTGCTTCGTGTGCTGACCGGACGCAGCCTAGCCCGAAGTCGATCATGTAGAACTGATCGTCGACGACCACGGCACTGGCCATCCCGTTTTCTTTGCCTCGGATAGCTGGTCCAGCAGCAGTACCAAGCGTAATGAGTTCCGTTGATGAATGATTCGTCACAATGAGTCCTATCGATTGTTGTTCGATGCTGCTGAGTTCAAGCCAACGAAGGTGTTGATGGTGCGTGGTTCTAGGTATTCATCCAGGCCCCATCGACCGCGTTCCCGACCCAGGCCGGAAGTCTTCCACCCGCCAAATGGGGCATCAAGTTCGACCACGGTGTGCTGGTTGATCCACACGGTGCCCGACTCTAAGCGGCCGGCCAGTTGCTTTGCGCGATCCAAATCTTGAGACCATACTGATGCGCCTAGCCCATAGGGGCCGTTGTTAATTTCTGCGACCGTGGTATCCACATCGTCGTAGGTGACAATTGGTAGGGCACTACCGAACTGTTCTTCATATACCAGCGGCATCTGCGCGTTTGTATCGATAACGATGGTTGGATCCATGAAATATCCGGGTAGCTCGGAGTTCGACGAGCCTCCAGCAATGACTTGTGCACCGGCAGAAACCGCATTGTCGACGAGTGAGCGCACGATCGATAACTGCGACTCGTTGTGCATCGGTCCCATGGTCGTATTTTCCTGAATCCCATGGCCGACGACGATGTTTTGCGTCTGAGCAGCCATGGCCTCGGAAAGCTCCTTGGCAATGGAGCGCGGCACATACACACGTTTGACGGCCATGCATACCTGCCCCGCGTTGCGGAAGGCGCTGTTGAGAATAGCTTGGGCAGTGTGTTCAATATCGGCGTCATCTAAGACCAGCGCCGCATCGTTGCCGCCGAGCTCCAGGGTGACCCGTTTGACCGTTTCAGCGGCCTGGGCAGCGACTGCAGTGCCCACCTCGGTGGAACCGGTAAAGGAAATCTTGCGTATTTCTGGCAGCGTGCTCAGTGCGACGTTGACGGTGCGGTTACTGCTGGTACGCGTCTGCACAACGCCTGGCGGAAGCACCTGGTTCATCAGCTCGACCAACGCGATGGTAGACAGCGGCGTGGTGGGGGAGGGCTTTGCGATCACGGTGCAGCCTGCTACAAGTGCCGGGGCAAGTTTGACCGACAGTAATGAAATCGGGAAGTTCCAGGGGGTAATGGTCCCAACGATCCCGACGGGTAGGTGTTGCACCTCAATGGTGCGTCCCTGCCGTGGCGGGAGGGTTTCGGTGTCGGCCCATTCAAGGTCCGCGTAGTAGGCGAAGAGGTCAGCTGAGGTTTTGAACTCGCCGATCGCTTCGGTCAGAACCTTGCCTTGCTCGAGTGATAACAACCGTCCGAGCCGGTCCGCATCCTGGCGGATCAGGGCGGCGATCTGACGCAGCGCGCCACGTCGTGCTTCACGATCGGCGGCCCAGCCGATGCTGGCTCGTTCTGCCTGACTGATGGCGTCGCGCACATCGTCTTCGGTATGTTGGGGCGCTTCTCCAACGACTTCTAGCGTCGCGGGATCATATACCGCATATGTCGGTGCCGTCATGACACTCCCTCCAGTCAATATGGTCATTGTGTCTAGTGTCGCTATCCCACCCCGAAAATGCCCAGATCTTTCCATTAGATAGAAAATGTGAGTGTCAAACGGGTGTTCGTGACGCAAGATACTTATGTATGGTTGGCCATTATCGAATTTAGAAGGAGCTGCACCATGACATCAACGAGCCCCCGGATAGTGATTACCGGCGTTGCATCAGGCATTGGTAAAGAGACTGCCCAGCTGATGAGCTCACAAGGCTACGAGGTCATTGGTGTGGATCGAGCGCCAGTCGAAGACTTCGTCGGGACCTTCATTCAAGGTGACCTCTCAAACCCAGCGGGTATCGACGCAATTGCCCAGCAGGTCCGGGAGGCTGCGCCAGAGGGCATCCACGGATTGGCCAACATTGCTGGTGTCCCTGGCACTGCACCCGCAGAGGTTGTGCTGAATATCAACGTCTTTGGGGTTCGAGACTTGATCTGCGCGCTCCAGCCAGTGCTGCAGCCGGGCGCTTCGATCGTGAATCTCGCTTCTGCCGTTGCCTACCAATGGCGAGCGAATAAAGTTCAACTGGCCGACTTCGCCCTGGCTGCCGATCGTCAGCAGGCCCTGGATCAGGTCTTAGCTGACGAACAGGTTGTCGGCAGCTCTTATCTGTTTTCGAAACAGTGTGTGAGCTTCTTGAGCGAGTACTTCGCCGCCGAATTTGTGGCCGACCGGATCCGAGTCAATTCTGTCAGCCCCGGACCGGTAGAGACCCCAATTCTGGAAGACTTTAAAAACGATCACGGTCGGGACAAAGTAAATTCTGCGGCCGCAACGCTAGGACGCTTTGGGACTCCAGCCGATATAGCCCAAAGCATCGCTTACCTCTTGAGCTCGGACGCAGGGTGGGTCAATGGCACCGATCTTCGCGTTGACGGCGGTCTGACTGCCTACCGGGAAACCGCCGATCTACGGGCCGCCACACAGTCGCCGGTTGAGGCCTAACGCGGGTCGTGGGCTGAAGCTTCCCACACCGCACGCCATTTCTGGGCAATGGTCTGCACAGTTTCATGAGCATTCAGACCGCTGGGGTTCGGTAACGCCCACAACTGCACGGTGTCAGGCCAATCCGGAATGGTCGCAACATCCTGACGTCCCAGCTTGGTCTTTGGCAGCGTGAACGCCGTCCGGAACGCGGTGATCCCCACGACGGCGACTGCTCGCGGCTTTAGTATCTTCACGCGTTCCACGAGGCGCTGGCCACCGGTGTGTAATTCCTCGGTGCTCAGCTCGTCGGCGCGCGCACTGGGTCGCGATACAAAATTGGTAATGCCTATCCCGAGCTCGGCCAGCAGCTGCTCATCGGAACGAGCCAATCCGGTTGATGCATCCACGGTGTGCGGGGTGATGCCAGCTTGGGCCAGGGACGGCCAGAACCGGTTGCCCGGTCGCGCGAAGGGCGCATTGACCGACGCCGTCCACGGGCTGGGATTAATTCCGACAATGAGCATGCGCAGCATGCCGGCAGACTGTTCGTCGGTGGGGTAGGGGAGCACATCTTCGCGTCCTAGACCAGAGTCAACCGCGGTGGCAAAATCGGCTTTGGTCGGGCGGCGTCCCTGAAGTGGGGACTCGGCTCGCCACGGGATCCAATCGGGTGGCAGCTGCATGCGCATGACAATCCTTTGCGGGTTAAACACGAATTCCGGTGCCCCGGAATGGGGCACCGGAATCATCGCGTCTTCAGGTAACTGTTAGTTAGTGAAGGTGTGGCGCTTCTTCAAATCGAGTGGGTCGCCACCTGGCTGCTGTTCACCCTGTGGTGAGCCGGCGCGGACCTTTTCTTCGATGCGCTGGCCGACCTCTTCGTCAATGTTCTTCCAGTACTGGATGGCATTGGACAGGACCGGTTCGATGACGGTCTCGAGGGCACCGGCTACAGTGTCGATGAGTTCCAGACGCTGGTCATCGTTCATGACTTCGCGGACCAGGGTGTGTGCCTGGCCCCAGTCATCGTCGTCTTCACGCAGCGTGTAGGCTTCGCGAACCAGTGCGCCGTCGTTCTCCCATGAAGCATCGACGGTGCCTTCTTCATCCGACCAGGAGTCACCAAATGAGTTCGGAACATAGACGGAGCGGTTACCGGTGTGGTGGTACCACATGGCACCTTCGAAGTTGTAGGTGTGGACCTCAGTCTTCGGCGCGTTGACCGGTAGCTGCTGGAAGTTGGTACCGATGCGGTAGCGCTGAGCATCCTGGTAGGCGAAGTTGCGGCCCAACAGCATCTTGTCAGGTGACATGCCCATGCCTGGGACCATGTTGGCTGGCGAAAACGCTGCCTGCTCAATTTCAGCGAAGAAGTTGGCCGGGTTGCGGTTCAACTCCATGGTGCCCACCTTGATGCGTGGGTAGTCCTTCTTCGACCAGATCTTGGTCAGATCGAACGGGTTGAAGCGGTAGGACTTGGCTTCTTCGTACGGCATGATCTGGACCCACAGATCCCATGACGGGTTGTCGCCGCGTTCGATGGCTTCGAACAGGTCACGACGGTGGTAGTCAGCATCGACGCCGGCCATTTTCTCGGCTTCTTCGTTGGTGAAGTATTCCATGCCCTGGTTGGTCAGGAAATGGTACTTGACCCAGAAGCGCTCGCCTTGAGCGTTAATCCACATGTAAGTGTGGGAGCCGTAACCGTTCATGTGGCGCCAGGTACGTGGCAGGCCACGCTGACCCATCAGGTAAGCAACCTGGTGTGCAGATTCTGGGTTCTGGGTCCAGAAGTCCCACTGCATGGTGTTGTCACGCAGACCGGAATCTGGCAGACGCTTTTGTGAGCG
>CALBOC010000123.1 GCA_937896705.1 uncultured Micrococcaceae bacterium
ACCGCCAAGAGGTTGTATCCGGCAGCCCACCAGAGGTTTTGTTTCATCTTCCGGTACGTCGCGCGGGACAACTCAATAACTGATATGACCGAACGAGGATCTGAACTGGCCAGGATCACACCGGCCGAGGCTATGGCAACATCTGTGCCGGCGCCGATGGCGATGCCGACATTTGCTTGAGCCAGAGCCGGTGCGTCATTGACCCCATCACCGACCATCGCCACGGTCTTGCCTTCGTTTTGCAGTTGTAAGACTTTGGCGGCTTTATCTTCGGGACGGACCCCCGCAAAGACACGATCAATCTTCAATTCGTCTGCTACCTGATGCGCGACAGCTTCGGCGTCACCGGTGATCATCACGACTTCGACCCCCAGCCGGTGCAGGGCTGCGACTGCGGCATAGGACTCTGAGCGAATTTCATCTGCCAGTTTTAGCGCACCGATGACCACCCCGTCACGCGCAATATGCAGGATGATGGCGCCTTCATGCCGCCAGTCATCAGCAATCGGTAGTTCGTTCTGGCCGAGTTCTTGCAGCATGTATGGGCCGCCCACCCGAATAGTCTGACCTTGGACGGTTGCGGTCACCCCGACTGCCGGCGAGGATGAAAAATCAGTCAGTGGGAAAGGCTCGAGTCCGCGGTCTTCAGCTGCCCCGACGATGGCTTTGGCCAGCGGGTGTTCACTGGCAGATTCGGCAGAGGCGGCCAGCGCGAGTACCTCGTTGGCTGTCAATCCCTGGGTGGCTTCGATGGCGGTGACCACAGGGTCGCCTTTGGTCAAGGTACCGGTTTTATCGAACAGTACCGTATCGACCTGCCGCATGGATTCCAACGCCAAGCGGTCTTTGATGAGCACTCCGCCACGGGCTGCACGCTCGGTCGCAATGGATACCACCAACGGGATGGCCAGCCCCAAGGCGTGGGGACAGGCGATCACCAGAACCGTCACGACCCTGACGATAGCCACGTCGGGTCCGCCGACTACCATCCAGACAATCGCTGTGATGACAGCGGCCCCCAGGGCGTACCAGAACAGCAATGCTGCGGCCCGGTCTGCCAAGCGTTGGGCGCGCGACGAAGATGCTTGAGCTTCTGCAACGAGCCGGTTAATGCCGGCCAGTGCGGTGTCGTCACCGGTCGCGGTGACACGGATCCGTAGCCCGGAATCGGTTGCGACCGTTCCGGCGGTGACCACGTCACCGACTTCACGGGTCACTGGGCGCGATTCGCCCGTAATCATCGATTCATCAATGGCCGCCTGACCTTCAACGATCTGACCATCGGCGGGCACACTTGCCCCGGGTCGGACCAAGACGATGTCGTCGACTAGCAGGTCTTCGGGACTGACGGGGACAATTTCGCCGTTTTCAACACGTTCTGCTTCATCGGGCAATAAGGCTGCCAGTGAGTCGAGCGCAGAAGTCGTCTGTTCGACCGAGCGCATTTCAATCCAGTGGCCGAGCAGCATGATGACGATCAGTAGTGCCAGCTCCCACCAGAACTCCAGATCCGGCCCAACCAGCCCCAAAGTGGAAGCCCAGGACGCGAAAAACGCCACACTAATCCCGAGTGAAATCAATAACATCATGCCGGGGGCGCGGGCACGGATTTCTTCGACCGCCCCGGTCAGGAACGGTCGCCCACCCCAGACATACATCACTGTGCCGAACACCGCGGCCACCCAGATCCCCCACTCGGGTACCGAATATCCCAGCAGATGCCCAAACATAGGTGAGAACACCACCACGGGGATCCCGATGATCAGATTAATCCAAAATAACGACCGGAACTGGGCGACGTGATCGCCATGATCACCGTGGCCGTGATGAGCATGGCCTGCATGGCTGTCATCGTGGCCAGGTGCATGGTGATCGTGCGTATCGTGTGTGCCGTGGTGCTCGTGGTGATGGTGAGTCATGGTGCCTCTCTTGCAGCCCAGTGGGGAGCGGCAGATCGTTTGCAATCCTTCGAACCCATCCTTGCACAGACCCCATCAGGCCTTTAATACCCCAGAGCTGCTCACAACCATTACCTCACCGCACCGAGACGTTGCAGCAAGAGTTATATTAGGCGGCCCAAAGGTCTACTGCTTCGAGATCAGGTCCGGCGATCCACGGAGTTTGAACCTCATCGACGGTGAGATATCCGTGGTTCCAGTCCACGATCTCATCGAAGATATCGTCCAGCGATGCAGACCAATAGTTCGACGTAAGAATTCTCTGGGACATGATGCATGGGATGAGGACAGATTGGTCAGTCAGATGATCAACCACCAGCCATCCAGGAAAGTTCGCGACGATCTGCTGCATCAGCGTCTCTTGCTGATCTTCTTGCTCCAGCACCCCGGTACTTCGGGACATGGTGGTCTCATTGAGTAACTGGTCTCCAAAGAAGGCGCCCAGCCCGCGAAACAGTTCAAAGGATTTTTGGGTCAGGTGGCCTTCCTCATTGCGTCGTGTCCGTTCAAACACGAACTCGGCGTAGTGCTCGAAGGTCGTGCACCCGTGGTCCCGGCTGATTTTGTGAAAGCGTTTGACGTCCTGGCGGATACAGGTTTTTTCTCGTCGGGTGAAAGCTCGCGGAGTCATCAGAATATTGAGGTTGCCATGCATCGGATATGCTCCTATCGCCTCGTGTGCTGTTCCGATACATAGAAGCCTGGCAGCTGTCGCGCAATTGCGTGGTGCTGGCGAATCAAAATGTGGATAACTACTCGGCGTTGGATCCCGGTGTGTCACGCTGCGGTTCAAAACCACGGATTTGCTCGACGATCTGGGCTAACTGGCGCCGGGTGGTGACCCCAGATTTGGCGAAGACGTGTTTACCGTGGCGAAAGGCCACCAGGGTGGGCAGCGACCGGACACCCATGATGGCCGCCAGGTCCTGCTGCTCGTCGGTGTTGACCGTCGCAAACAGCACGTCGTCGAACTGGGCCGCCACGTCTGAAAAGATCGGGCTGAACCGTGCACACGTGGTGCACCACGGTGCCCAGAAATCGACGATAACGGTGTCTTGTGCTTGCACGGTTTCCGCAAGGGTTTCCAGCGTGAGCTGCTGCATCGCTGTCTCCAATCCGGGGTTCTTCTATCTCACCGGAGCCCACCCTACTAGTCGACGAAGATATCCTTTTCCAGATCGGCGGGATCTACTCCGGGAGAGTATTTCGTAAAGTCTGTTACCCCGGCTTCTTCGAGCACATCTTCACACAGCACGGTTTGGCCCGCATACCGGCTGGGTTTGGCAGTCAACACCGCGTAGGCGGCATCAGCATACACCTCTGGGGTCCGCGAGCGCTCATACATCGTGGTCCCACCCAGAGCGTATTGCACGGCTGCCGTTTGGATCGTGGTCTTGGGCCACAGACAGGTAGCTGGGATATCGTTTTGGGCGCCAATGCCCAGGGCGGCTAAGGTCATGCCGTATTTGGCCATCATGTAGGCCGGGGCTGCGCCCAACCATTTTGGCGACATATTCAGCGGTGGCGACAGGCTCAAAATGCGTGGATCGGCTGATTCCTGCAGGTACGGCAACGCGGTGCGGGTCAATAAGAAGGTGCCGCGTGCGTTAATATCCTGCATCAGGTCGTAGCGTTTCATCTCGATGTCTTCTGCCGAGTCCAGGTTGATCGCGGAGGCGTTGTTGATGACGATATCGATGCCGCCATAGGCTTCTACGGCAGCATCCACGGCAACGTGTACGTCGGCTTCTTCACGAACATCTCCGACGATTGGCAGAGCTTGTCCCCCGGCGGCCCGAATTTCTTCGGCGGCGGTATAAACGGTCCCGGGGAGTTTGGGATGAGGTTCTGCGGTTTTGGCTAATAAGACGACATTGGCACCGTCTTGAGCTAAGCGTTTGGCGATGACGAGGCCGATTCCTCGACTCCCGCCCGAGATCAAGACCGTGTTGTTGTGCACTGTAGAAGATGACACCGAGACTCCATAAGGTAAGGCTGTTATCCAGGTTACATTCTGCCACGTTATCTCGGTACCGCAAGTACCGGGTATCTGGCTGATTACTTTGTCACATAGCCAGCGCGTTCGACTTACCGTGTCCGTCTCATATGCCATGGTAAGAACATGGAGATTTCAACAGCCGTCATGCTGATAATTTTGGTTGCGGTGTTCTTTTGTGCCGTGGGTTTTGTGGTGGGCCGTCGAACAGCACAGGGCGGGTCGACCGGCAACGAAGCTGCGCTGCGTGAGCAGCTGGCTACGGCACGAACCCGCGCCGACCTGTTGGAACAGCAGCGGTCCGAGGACCGTCAGCAATTTCAGTCGCAGCAGCAAATCGTGCAGATGCTGGGACCACTGTCCCAGCAGTTAGAGCACCTTGGCGGGCAGGTCGCACAGTTGGAACGGGACCGGGGTCAACAATACGGTCAGTTATCCCAGCAGCTGCGCACCGCCCACGCGACCGATGCCGCACTGCTGGAAAACACCCACAAATTGGTCACCAGCCTGCGCTCGTCGTCGGCTCGCGGCCACTGGGGTGAGGTGCAGTTGCGTCGCATTGTCGAGGCTGCCGGCATGTTAGAACACACCGATTTTGACGAACAGGTCAGTTTCTCGGTCAATACCGCTGCACGGGATGGTGAAGTCTTCCGACCGGATATGCTCGTCCACCTGCCCGGCGGTAAATCCTTGATCGTCGATGCCAAGGCGCCGCTGTCGGCCATTTTGCAAGCGGCCGAGATTGTCGACGATGGCACCGAGGAATCCCACCGTCGCCGGGCCGAATACGAAGCCGCCCACGCACGCGCACTGCGCGCCCACATCAAAGAACTTGGGACAAAGAAGTACTGGAACGCCCTGGATAACACGCCCGATCTGGTGCTGCTGTTCTTGCCGGCCGAATCCCATCTTGCTGCGGCGCTCGAAGCCGACGCCCAATTACTGGACTACTCCTTCAGCCAGGGGGTCGCACTCGTGTCACCCGTCTCGCTGCTGGCGACCTTGAAATCGGTGGCCTACGCGTGGCAGCAGGAGAACCTGGTCGATAACGCCCGCACTGTGTTTGCCTCGGCCCGGGAGCTATATGAACGGTTAGGTCTGATGGGTCGCCGGCTCGATTCCTTAGGCAAATCCATTAATACGACCGTGACGCGGTTCAACTCCATGATGGCCACCCTGGAGGGGCGCGTGTTGCCCTCGGCTCGCCGCCTCGAGGAACTTGATGCTTCACTCGAGACCATCCAGGTGGGCGAACCGATCCAACAGAGCACCCGTGATGTCACCGCCCCCGAACTGCAGGCTGATATCGATACGGTGACCAATTTCAAAGACACGGAGTAGACCGATGCCTCGGCAGTCGCCTGAGTCGATCATCACCGGCTTCCAGCAGGCCTGAAATGCCCGCGATGCGCACGCCCTGACTGAGCTGTCCGTTGAAGATAGTCATTTCGTCAACGCGCCCGAAGGCCACTGCGCTATCGTGCTTAACCTCGTCGATGTGAGGAAATGAATCCACCCAGAATGCCCAGTAAGGTCAGGCCCACGCCCGCTGCGATCAGTACGATGAGTTGCGGATCCGCCCAGTCCTGCACAGCTCGCAGCAATGGACGCAACAGGGCCAGCGCCGAAGCCTCGCCGGTGCGATCCAACAACTCGTTCTGCATCACGGTATACCCAATTTTGACCAACGCCCCACCAAGCGCCACTAACAGGCCGGTCAGCAACCACACAATCCAGCGGCTCCCCCGTGAGGCCACAACCAGTGCCATGACAAATAACAACGCTGCCAGCGCGAGCATGGCCGGCCACAACGTCATGAGCTCCTCGGCGACGACCACTTGTTCAGCCGTCACAAGAGACACCGGCGGGATGGAGGTGGGTACCACAGCATTGACGTCAGACTCCATATCCAGCGACGCATCGACACCCGGAATGGTAGACAACGCGTCTTCGATCATCGAAACCACCAGCCCCACGATCGGCTCCAACCGCAGGTCCAGTTGGGCTGCGGTGGAATTTTCTGGAATGGATTCGCCGGCGTTGAGCTGGGACCGCAGCGTATTGATGTCGTCGACCCAACCCACCCGAGTGGCCTCCAGGGACTCCTGCCATGCCTGGTCAAAGCCATCAGCGGCAATGATCTGGTCACTGGCCTCGGTGACCGCACGATTAATGGTCTCATCCACCACGGCCACACCGGTCGCACCAACCGTCATGTTGCCCAGCGCGTCGGGAAGCGCTGCTTTGATATCTTCTGCGGCCTCACCGGAGCCGAGAATCTCTTGGACCGGTTCGGGTTCGTGGACCAGCTCGCTCAGCCGCCATGAAACTAATCCAACAACCGTGGTCAAACCAGCAAGAATGGCAAGCACAACGGCCAAGAAGTTACGCATCCGTGAATCCCGCTTTCTTCACATTGCCAGATGTGTGACATCATCGTGGTGGTCAAAAACTAGTGTAGGTGGAACAGATGTCTGAACACACGTCCGGTACTGCGCAACCACAACAAGCCGCAGATACCACAGCAGAAAACCCGTGGCCCTTGTCACGGCTGTCTGACAACCTTAAACAGTACATCGAACGCGTTTCCCCCACCTGGGTTGAAGGTCAATTGATCGAACATCGGGTCAGCCGCGGCCACGCCTGGATGACCCTGCGCGACCTGGATGTTGAAATGTCCCTGCCGGTGGTCGCATGGTCCCGCACCGCCAAAACGTTAGATCCTTCGATCAAAGAAGGCGCCCGCGTGGTTGCTTTAGTCAAACCGAACTTTTATACCAAAACCGGTCGGTTAACCATGATCGTCAATGACATGCGCCCGGTGGGTATCGGTGAACTCTTGGCTCGGGTTGAACGGCTGCGTCGAGCCCTGGCCGAAGAGGGCTTATTCGCACCCAAACGCAAACAACCTTTACCGATGCTGCCCAATCGGATCGGGCTGATCACCGGACGAGACTCCGATGCGATGCACGACGTGCAACGCAATGTGTGGTTGCGCTGGCCTGCGGCAGAATTTGAAGTCATCCACGCCGCCATGCAAGGCCCACAGGTCGGACCCGAAGTCACTGCCGCCCTCTACGCATTGGATCAGAACCCCGCCGTGGATGTGATCGTCGTAGCCCGCGGTGGCGGTGCCTTAGAAGAAGTCATCTTGCCATTTTCCGATGAAGCGCTGATCCGCGCCGTGTCAAGCATGCGTACCCCGGTGGTGTCTGCGATCGGTCACGAAGCCGATCGCCCGGTCTTAGATGACGTGGCAGACTTTCGAGCCTCCACCCCGACCGATGCGGCGAAAACCATTGTGCCCGATGCCGCCATGGAACGGGCCGGGATCTGGGATGTCCGACTGCGCATGGCCCAGGCGGTGCAACGTCTAGTGGATGTACAAGCCCACCAGATCCAACAGCTGCGCTCCCGGCCAGTGCTGGCGCAGCCCGAAACTATGATGACCGCCCGTGCAGATGAAGTCAGACAACTCCTGGCAAGGATCAGATCAACGTTTGCCCATCAATTGCACCGGGCCACCGATCATATCGGTCAGCTGCAAGCTCGCGTCCGGTCACTGTCCCCTCAGCAGACGCTGAACCGTGGATACGCGGTCGTCCAACACGATGATGCGATCCTGCGAGATGCCGGACAAGTCACCGTGGGTGATGACCTCGATATTTTAGTAGCAGCAGGCCGACTCACCGCAACCGCCACCTCCGTAACCGCAACGACCCAGGAGTAAGACTCATGACTGACCAGCCACAAAACCAACCCGCCGTGGAAGGGTTCTCCTCGGCTGATGTCTCTGACGTGGACACCATGACCTATGAGCAGGCTCGGACCGAACTCATCCAAACCGTAGAACGGTTGGAAGCCGGCGGCGCAGGCTTAGAAGAATCCCTGGCCCTATGGGAGCGCGGGGAAGCACTGGCTCGCCGGTGTGAAGCCTGGCTCGATGGCGCCCGGAACCGTCTTGAACAAGTACGCGCCCAGACCGAGCCGGCTGAACCAACCGACGGCTGAGGCGTTTCTAGGCGTAGCGGTTGCGGTAATCAGCTAAGAACGCGCCGATGCGTTCAATACCTTCAGTCAGTTCATGCACCGACGGCAGCGTCACCAACCGGAAGTGATCGGTATCCGGGTAGTTAAAGGCGCGCCCGTGAGAAACCAGGATGCGTTGTTGACGCAACAGCTCAATCACGAAGCTCTCGTCGTCATGAATCGGGTAGACCTCAGGGTCGAGTTTGGGGAATAAATACAGTGCACCCTGTGCCTCTTGCACCGAAACGCCCGGGATCTCGCGGAGCATCTGGGTCGCCAGGTTGCGCTGTTCTAGGAGACGACCACCCGGCAGGATGAGATCGTTGATTGACTGATACCCGCCTAAGGCGGTTTGGATCACGTGCTGGGCTGGCACATTGGAACACATCCGCATATTGGCCAACAGGGTCAAGCCTTCTAAAAAGTCCGTTGCGCGGTGTTTGGCCCCCGATACGGCCACCCAACCAGCACGGTAACCGGCCACCCGGTAAGCCTTCGAAAGCCCAGAAAACGTCAGGACCAACACATCATCGGCAATGGATGCCGCATGGATGTGTTCGGCATCTTCGTACAAGATCTTTTCGTAGATCTCGTCCGACAGCACGACCAAACCGTAGCGCCGAGCTATATCAAAAATGCCCTCGAGAGTTTCACGCGAGTACACCGCACCCGTGGGGTTATTCGGGTTGATAATAACAATGGCTTTGGTGCGTTCGGACACGTTGGCTTCAATGTGTTCGAGGTCTGGGGTCCAGCCTTCTTCTTCCACACACCGGTAATGCACCGCATTGCCACCAGACAAGGTGGTCGCGCCGGTCCACAACGGGTAATCCGGTGCCGGAATGAGTACTTCATCGCCGTCATCCAGCAGCGCCTGGAGCACCATCGAGATCATTTCGGACACCCCGTTGCCGATAAACACGTCATCGCTGCGGATGTCCATGATCCCGGCCGTTTCATAGTACTGCGAGACCGCCCGACGAGCCGGGGTGATCCCCTTAGAATCTGAATAGCCCTGAGCGTCGGGCAGATTGGCGATCATGTCTTTGAGAATCTCGCTGGGCGCTTCGAACCCAAAGGGTGCCGGGTTGCCGATATTCAAACGCATAATACGTTGCCCGGCGGCTTCTAATCGTTGGGCTTCTTCCAGGATCGGACCGCGTACGTCGTAACGCACGTTGAGTAATTTTGATGATTGGCGAATATCGCGGTAAGTAGAAGTGGTCGGCACCTGGGTCCTCCTGAAAACCTTCGAGTGTAGCTTGATTGTAGATGACAACTAATCATTGCCAGTAGAGATATCGCTCACAGTGTCTTGCTCAGCTAAACCACGGGCAGCCAACCAGTAACGAATCGCATGTTCAACGTCGTACACGAGATCAGACGACGACGTGTGAGCATTGTAGTAACCGCGCAGTAAATCGGTTGCAGCATCGCTATCTAACACCTGCAGTACCGTGGCGATGTGATCAGTCAGCGGGTCTTCCACCTCTGGGTCAGCAACTGCGATGACGTTGCTGTGTGGCCACCGGTCAGTGACCACATCGAGGGTGGCTAGGCCCTGATCGGGGATCATCGGATCGATGCTATACAGCAGCGCGACCGTATCGTCTTCGACAATGAGCGTTTCTGCCAACGCGACATACGATTCGGCATCTTCCGTCGAGGCTGCGGCGAACTCTGGTTGGCAGCCGAGGTCGGCCAGTGCGGTCGCGGTGGCACCGACTTCGTGGTCCGGGGTGTGCACGTGAAGCCAGGTTTGTTGCTCACACGCTTGAGCCAGGGGCTGGTCAGCTTCGTCATCGTCTTGGTGCAGCTCGAATCGTGCTGCCGTGACCGTCGAGGTGGCTGGTACCAAGCCTAGTTCGGCCGGGGCCTGGGTGATGATGTCAAGGCTCTGGGGAACCCGCAGTGGGTTTTCTTCCAGCGTGGGATCTTGGTGAGCGGTGACGATCCCGATCCGCGCGTGGTCTGCCGGAGACTCGGTGTCGGTTTCCAAGGCAGCAAAGACGTCATCGGGTTCGTG
>CALBOC010000124.1 GCA_937896705.1 uncultured Micrococcaceae bacterium
CCATCGAGCGTGCCCCAGTACTCGAACCAGGTCGTACCGCGTCGTTCACGCAGTTCCTGGATGAGATTGCGAGCGTCTTCTAGCGCCCCCAGGGTGATGAGCGCGTGTGCCTTATAGGTCAAAAAGCCGCGCTGGGTATTGCGGAAGGAGGCCGCTCGCGGAACAGAGGCGGCTGTGACGACCCCTGCGGCATCGTCCTGGACCCGCGCGATTTCGACCTTGGCCATGATTGATAGATCACGTCCGTAATGTTCCCAGTCGATATCGTTGGCTCGGCGTGCATGCGCGAGGTATTGTTCGGGGTCTCGCTGGCATCTGACCGCAGCAATCGAGGCCCGAAGGGCGGCTCCGGTCAGTCGCGCCTCCAGATCTAAGGCATCGTGGCTGAACTCGTCCAGGGTGTCGAGCACTTCTTCGGCTTGCTGGTATTTCCCCAGCAGCACCAGGACGTGGGCCAGGATCACACGGGGGGTTGCAGCGGTCCATGGTTCGCCGTGCACACGCTCCAGGATGTCGACGGCCTGGGCTGCTATATCGTGTGCCAGAATGATGTCGCCGGTGGCCACGGCCGCACTGGCCAGCGGCACCAAGCAGTCGACTTTAATGGCGATATCAGGCAGTTCAGCAGCGCGGTCTAAGAGTGCGGGAAGTGCTGCGCGAGTGACGTCAATATCGCCGTCGAGATGTGAAATCGCTACCGCATAACAATCCAGTAGCAAAATGTACTCATTGGGGGAGACCATCCACCCCAGCCGCGCATCAGCGAGCTGTTCCGGATGGCTCGGGCTCTCCGCGAAGAGTCGTTTCGCCATCGGGAGGAGATCAGTAATTTGACTGCGATCATTACTGCGCATCAGCATCATGACCATCATGAACACCAAAAAGGCCTGGAGGGTTTTCTCATCCGGGGTGGTGTTTTGGGTGTTGAGAACATCTTGTATGCGGCGATGGGGGAATGGCTCATTGACCTGATAGACCCGCAGCATCACGATGAGGAACTCACGGAGCATACTGGGCGGGAAAGTCTCGATCTCCGGTAATAAGTCTAGACACCGGAAGCCAGTCTTCGCCCGGATATTGATCAGCACAAGCTCCGTGATGAGTTCCTGGCGCTCGCACGGCTCTTGCGCCAGGTCAAGTGCCATGCGCAGGATTTCATTGGCGTTGAGAAATTGCGATTGCTGGCTGGCTTCCCGCGCAAACTGCGCGGTTTGTTCGCGCAGCTGGTCACTCCAGCTTTCCGCACCCTTGAGCATGTGTCGCACCGAACGGAAGCCGTCGGTGAGCTCGGCAAACAGGCGATGGACTTTCCGACCAAAGGCCGGGTCTACGGTCTCTCGGACCGCAGCACCGACCAGGTGGTGTTTGGGCACGATGGCTTGCCCGAAGTCCGACTCCATGAGGACCCCGGCGCGAACTGCCTCATCGATGGCAGCCGGAATCTCCAGTTGCTGGCAGACCGATTGGAGGGCCAGCGGGGTGATTTCGTGTTCTGCCAGACATACGATCTGAGCTATTTGTTGCGCTTCGCTACTGAGTTCGCGGTAGGCCCCCAGCAACGGGTTTTCCAGATCGCGGCTCCGGATGGGCAAATCCCAGGTTGTGTGGAGCTGGCGAACTTCCTCTTCGGTGACCTGGTTCAAAATACTGTCGACGCCCAGGAACGACCCTCCGGTGATCTCACTGAGCTGGAGCGCGTTGCGCATGGAGATGGTCACGCCAAAGCGTTGCATGGCTAACGCGCGGATGTCGTGTTCGTTTAACGGCTGCATTTCCACGTGGTGGTGGTGCGGGTTGGTCGCGGCCGTGTCAGCCAGCAGCTCTCCCAGGGAGCCGGGCTTATGTGGCGTTCGTGCCCCGCAGGCGATGAAGACGTTGCGACGATTGAATCGTGGAATCATGTGGCGCAGGACCTGGATCGATTCGGGATCAATCCAGTGGACGTCATCGATGATGATGATGTGCCCTTCGTCGGGTCCCTCATTTTGTCCCAAGAGGCGGCGCACACATTCACGGGCGACGCCGATCGGCTGGAGCTGCGCGGTGGGTTCAAAGTTCCAGTCCGGGGCTACCCCCGCGGCCAGCAGGCGTTCGATGAAGCTGTAGGGTTCGCCGATTTCTAACCGGTCAGCGTTGACGAAGGTGACTTGCCAGCGGTCGTCTTCTCCCGCTTGAATCGCGAGGTGCCGTAGAAAGTGGGTTTTGCCCATTCCGGCGAGACCATCGACCAGGACCGTGCCCCCGCCGTAAGTATATGCACGGGTCAGAATCTCTGAGACCGCTTCGAGGCGCTCTGATTCTGGGTTGCGTAAGATCTTTCTGCCCTCCCAGGTCTAGACCAACCATGCCAAGCGATTGCTCAAATTTGTGAGTGATGAGCTGATTTCTTTCGGGCACGATGCGTTGTTGTTACTACAGGGTAGCTTGGAACTCGACAGAGTGGAATAGCCTGGGGTAAACTATTTCTGTTGAATTTTCACTCAAATAATGACGTTCTGTCATAGAGGGTGACCTTGCGGAGTTGTCCGGGGTCGTTTCATCCTCCACGCTCAGGCGGCTAAGGTGGTGCCGACCCCCTAGTTTAACGAACCGCACAGGAGATTTGAATGTCCCAGGCCCCGCCAAATGCCCTCGAAATTCCCATTGAATTGCGCTGGTCAGATCAGGATCTACTCGGGCACGTCAACAATGCCAAGCTCATGACGCTGGCCGAGGAAGCACGCATCCGCTCACTGGAGCGGTTGCGGCGCCAACTGCGGTTGGAGGGCCCCCTGGATATGGTCCTGCGGACCACGCAAACCGATTTTTTGCGACCGGTCATGTATGAGGACGCCATAAAAGTTCTCGTGTGGATTTCTCGGATTGGCAACACTTCGTACGTGATGCAACACGAGCTGATTCAAAACGGTGAGGTCTGTGTGAGCGTTGAGGCGGTCGTCGTAATGTTTGACAGTCAGCAGCAAGCGCCAATGCCGCTGCCGGATGAGGTCCGGGCAGCGCTAGAATCGGTGGCGGCCTAAGAGTCGACCGGGCGTGAAAGTGGGTTTGTGAGTGACCGTTGTGTTGGCAGCTGTCCCCATTCTGGTGGTGATCATGCTGCTGCTGACCCGCTTGCCCGCTTGGATGCCGCCGGTTGCCGGTGTGGTCAGCGCCCTCCTGGTGGGGCTGTGGGTACTCGACGCTCAACTCGGGGAGTTGGCCGAAACCGTCAGCGGCTCGCTGGTCACCATGGTCCAAGTGCTGGCGATTATCGCCGGTGGGGTGACGCTTGCTCGGGTTATGGATCGCACCGGTGCCCAAAAGCAACTGGCCGACTGGCTGGCAGCCGGAGGCGCCTCCCTGAGCTCTGCGCTAATGATGGCCAACGGCGTGGTGCCATTTATGGAATCCGTCACCGGTTTTGGCGTTTCGCTGATTATCGGGTTGCCGCTGACGCTGGCCTTCGGGTTTACCGCCTACCGGGCCGCGCTGATCACGCTGATGGGCATCGTCATTGGGCCCTGGGGTTCAATGGGTCCCGGCACGCTGTTGGGGGCTGACCTCGCCGGTCAACCGCTTACTGAATTTGGGCTAGCCACCGCCGTGGTGAACTTCCCGGCCGTGGTCATTTCCGGTATCGTGACCGCGTTCATCGCGGCCCGCCATACCAAGGTGCGCGGGATAAAGCTGGTCGGTTATCTGGCCGTTGGTGCGACCTCAGGGCTGCTGTTGGGCGTGTTGGTGTTGGTTTCCAACTGGTTGCTGGGCACTCCGGTTGCCGGTGCGGTTGGCGGGGCCATCATGTCGGTGGCCTGGTTGCTGATTGTGCGCCGCGGCCAGTTACGTCCCGGTCCTGGCGGGTCCATTGTGCCCTACGCCGTGCTGGTGATCGGCACAATCTTTGGGCAGGTCCTGACGTCGGGGTCCGAAGGGACCTGGTGGGCGCAGATCGTAGCCAGCCCGGCACTGTATGCCTTTGCCGGGGTCGCGGTGGCGCTTATCCAGCACGCCGGGCCGACCCCGGGTCTGGCACACGATGCGTTCAAGCTGTGGCTCAACACGGGGGTCCCCACCGCGCTCTACATCTTATTTGGGGTGGTCATGCAGGGCGGCCACATCGCCGAAACGTTGGCGCAGTCCCTGGCGAATCTGGGCAACGGCTATCTGGTCCTGATGCCGCTGGTCGGAGCATTGGGCGGATATATGACCGCTTCGGGTACCGGGACCAATGCGATGTTCGGACCCACCCAGGTCGCCGTCGGCACGCAACTCGATGTGCATCCGCAGTGGTCAATGGCGATGAACAACGCGGCCGGCTGCTGGGGCACGATCGCCTCGCCGGCACGTATCGAGCTGTCATATCAATTGGCTCGGGGTGCGTCGATGCACGACGAGGGCCCAATCGTCACGCGCGCACGGCTGTTGGCCGTGACCGTCCCGGTGCTGGGGGTCAGCGCCCTGGTATGGGGTGTGATGGCCTACTTCATACTTCCGGGACTACCGCCCCTTTAAAACCCAGCGCCGAGGTTATTTGCCCGCGGCGTCGTCTTTGAACGCGTTGACCACGAGATACGCTACGGCAACACCGATCAGCACGATGCCGATGACAAACGTTAGGACTGAGAAGTGGCCGGTGAAAAAATTCAAGGCCAGGGATGAACCCATAACCAGCGCGCCGATGACAAGCATAAGCGTCATTCCGACGGTTGCCGGCTTGGCGCGGCGGGGGTTATCTAGGTCTTGGTCGTCGAGTCCTCTGCGTGATTCCATACCGTCATTATCGCCCGACCCGGAACACTACACAATTCCGCTCAGCCAGCAGGTCATGGTCCTATTCGTTCTCAGGAACGATTCCCGGCCAACCATTCGACAATTTCAGCGGCCGGACCGGTTCGGGCCTGCAAATACCCGGTGCCGGCAAATAAATGCGTCGACCGTGGGTCCATTGCGGCAATCGCTGCGCGTTTGATTGGGACGGTCAGCGCGTTGACTTCCGGGTAGATCGCCGGCGCCTGCAGCGCCATGAACTCATTGACGAGCGAACGCGATACCCGCCCGGAGTACACGCGCGTCGTCTGGGTGACCCCGGAGCGGTCTTCTTGCAACATTTTGCGGTGAATCGGGTTTGTCCCGGCTTCATCAGACAGCAGCAGGGCCGTGCCGACTGCGGCTGCAGCGGCCCCGTGTGCCAGGACTTCATGCACGTGTTCGGGGGTGACAATCCCACCGGCTGCGACCAGTGGAATATCAACCACGTCGGAGACCGCATCCAGCAACTCCAACAGCGGAATGTCTTCGGGCTCGGCTAACGGGTCATGGACCGAGCGGTGGCCACCAGCCTCGGGTCCTTGGACCACCAGAAAGTCCGCCCCGTGGTCGACCGCGTTGCGCGCCTCGGCGACGGTGGTGACCGTGACGCCGACTTGGGTGCCCGAGTCATGCAGTCGGGCAAAGACCTCGGGAGCGGGTAGCCCGAAGGTAAAGGACACAATGGGCCATTCCTCGGCGGCGTCGAGTTTGGCATCCCAATCGTCAGAAACATCTGCGCCGGCCTGTTCGACGGTGAGAAGTTCGACCCCGAGTCGATCAGCAAATGGCAGGAGCTTTTCCCGGAAATCAGCTAGCCGCTCGGTTCGCTGTTCCTGGCTTTTGACCGGATCCACTGCGGTATTGGCAACATCCGGTACGAAAAGGTTCACGCCCACGGCACCGGCGTCAGCCACTGCACGATAGTCTTCGGCGAGCTGCTGGGCTGTTTTATTGCCACCACCCAGAAACCCTAGTGCCCCGGTGGAAGCGACTGCTCGGGCCAGCGCTGTCGAGGACGGCCCGCCGGCCATTGGTGCGGCCACGATAGGGTGCCGGAATTCCATGAG
>CALBOC010000125.1 GCA_937896705.1 uncultured Micrococcaceae bacterium
TTCGATTAGTAACACCATCTGCAAGAAATCCATGGATCTAGTCTAACGACTCGGGTGGGCGTATTAGGCTAGTGGGAGCAGACGTTGAAAGGTTGTGTCGTGACGGGGTTATTTGTCGTGTTCGAAGGCGCCGATGGGAGCGGCAAATCCACCCAGGTGGCGGCCGTTTCCGAGGCGTTGTGCGCTGCTGGCCACGAAGTGGTCGTCACCCGAGAACCCGGTGGCTCTGCGGTCGCCGAAATCCTGCGCGAGATCATCTTGGATCCCGCCCACGATATTGACCCGATGACCGAAACCCTGATGTTCGCCGCAGCGCGCGCCGATCATCTGCACCAGACCATCCGGCCAGCCTTAGCAGCGGCCAAAATCGTCATCTCAGACCGATTCGTGGGCTCATCCATCGCCTATCAGGCTGGCGGCCGTGGAGTCAGCCAGGATACAGTGGCGGAAATCAACCGCTACGCCACGGGCGATGTGACACCAGACCTCACCGTGGTTTTGGATCTTGATGAGTCAGTGGCTGGTCCACGCCGTCAGGACCGCGGAACGCTCGTGGACCGGATGGAATCGGCCCCAGATGGCTTCCAGCAAGCAGTCCGTGCATCGTTTTTGGCACAAGCCGAGGCCGCCCCGGAGCGTCACCTGGTCATCGATGCCACCCAACCGGCCGACAAGATTACTCATCAGGTCCTAGAACACCTTCGAACCCATTTGGAAGTGCAGTTGTAATGGCCAATCCCGTTTGGCAATCCTTAGCCGGTCAGCATGCGGTCATTGAACAGCTCACCGGCACCCAAACCATCACCGCACCCACGCACGCCTGGTTATTCACCGGACCACCGGGATCTGGTCGGTCTCTGGCGGCCAGGGCGTTCGCCCAAACCCTGCAGTGTGAGCAATCCGCTCCGGCAGATCGTGGGTGTGGCACCTGCCAAGCTTGTGCCACCATCGGCGCTGGCACCCATGCCGACGTTAACATTGTCACGACTGAAAAAGTGTCCTATGCGATCGAAGATGTCCGCGATCTGGTGGCGAACGCACACGACCGCCCCTCAACGGCTCGCTGGCGGATCATCATTATTGAAGACGCCGATCGGATGACCGAACGGGCCACCAACGTGTTACTAAAGGCCATCGAAGAACCGCCGGAACGCACCATCTGGATGTTGTCGGCCCCTTCGCCGGCCGATGTGTTGGTGACTATCCGATCACGGACCCGGCACGTGAAGCTGGTGATTCCCGCCGTGGCCGATGTGGCCCAGCTGCTCACTGACCGCGACGGGATTGAACCCCCTTTAGCGCAGACCTGTGCTCGGGCTTCACAATCGCACGTCGGCGTCGCACGCTGGCTGGCACGCTCGGCGGAGGCCCGCGAGCGCCGCGACATGATCGTACATTTGCCTTTATCGATTCGCACCGCATCAGCGGCAATGGAGTCGGCCAATGATTTGCATAAGCTCGTCCAAGACGAAGCTGAAGCCTCTGCGGCCGATCGTAATGCAGCAGAACGCGCGGGCTTACTACGCTCGCTGGGCTTGACCGAAGATGAGCCCATCCCCCCGAAGCTGCGGGTTCATGTACGTCGGATGGAAGACAATCAGACGGCCCGCAACCGACGGGCCATTCATGATGCGCTGGACCGGGCGATGATCGATCTGTCCGGGATCTTCCGGGATCTGTTGTTGTTGCACGTGACCGCTGAGACTGAACTCATCAACGAACACATGCGAGCCAAACTCACGGACTACGCTGCCACCATCACCGCTGAACACTGTTTGAACGCCCTGGAAGCGATCACACTGGCGCGGAAACGGTTGGCCGGTAATGTGCCTCCCCTGCTTGCACTCGAGGCGATGCTGCTAGCATTTATTCCTCGAACCAGACGACACGCTCCGCTTTAACCACGCAAAGGATCCCCTATGGCACAGACTCTCCGATCGCTTGCCGCCCTGGGCGCGATCGCCGCGTTGGCGCTCACCGCTTGTACCGGGAATCATGAGGCCGACTCGAACATCCAGGGGGAGGCGGTTCCTGAGGAGTTGGCCGGCTTCTATGATCAACAGGTCCAGTGGCAACCGTGTGAGGATCAGGCCGAATATGACTGCGGGAGCGTCGAAGTCCCGATGGACTATGACAATCCCGATGATGCCAGCATAGACATTCAGCTCACGCGGGCACAGGACACTGCTGATGAACAACCCATGTTGTTTAATCCGGGCGGCCCTGGCTCCTCAGGTATCGATTTCGTTCAGGAGTCTGTGAGTTACATGCTGTCAGAAGAGCTGGCAGCAAATATCTCGGCCATCGGATTCGATCCGCGCGGTGTGGGCGCATCCGAGCCGGTGCGCTGTCTGACCGGGGAAGAATTCGATGAATCTCGTGAAGAAAGCTTGGACTCTTCCACCCCTGAAGGTTGGGAGGCTTCCATCGAGGAAACCCAGGAGCTGGGTCAGCAGTGTATAGAACGCTCGGGCGAGATCGTAGAGTTTGTTGGTACGGCTTCGGCTGCCAAAGACATGGATGTTATTCGGGCGGCCCTTGAGGAACCGAAGCTGGACTATTTTGGCATTTCTTATGGCACGAAACTCGGCGCAACCTACGCGGAGTTATTCCCGGACAACGTCGGCAAATTTGTCCTCGACTCGGTATTGGCTCCGAGCGCTGAAACATTTGAGGTGACCAAAGCCCAATCTGCTGGGTTTGAACAGTCGTTGCACGAATGGGCCGCGTGGTGTGCGGAGTCTACCGAATGCAATGTCGGCCAGTCCGGTGATCCCGAGTCAGTCTTGACGGCCGTGACCGACTTTATCGCCGAGGTTGAAGAGGAGCCGTTGACCTACCCCAACGGCCGAAGCCAGCCGGTTTCTGATGTGTTCTTTGGTATTGTCATGCCGCTGTACTCGCGTGACAGTTGGGATCTATTGGCGGTGGCCTTTGAGCAAGGCATCGAGGACAATTTTGCCACCTCAGATTACCAACCGCTGTTCTTGGTTTTCGCTGACGCCTACCACGGTCGGGATGCTTCGGGGGAATACACCAACAACACCGATGCGTTCAATGCGATCAACTGCCTGGACTACTCGGGGGCTGAGAAAACTTTTGAACAAGCCGCGGAAGAAGCCGAGGAGCTGGCTGAACACGCACCAATTTTTGGGCCTCACATGTCGTATTCTTCCGGATGTAACGGCTGGCCCTTTGATCCTGCTGAGCCCGTCGGGGACATTGATGCAGAAGGATCTGACCCCATCATTGTGACCAGTCTGACCTCGGATCCGGCGACCCCGTTGCATTTCTCTCACGAGCTGGCAGAGCAGCTGGATAACAGCATTCATATCACGGTCGAAGGCGAAGGCCACGGCGCGTACTCGCCCGACAATGCATGCATTGTCGAGGCCATCGACGGCTACATCCTGGACGAGGAACTCCCCAAGGACGGGTTGGTATGCCAGTAATGTGCGTGCCGTTTTGACCTTCGCTGCCAAAACTCGCTATGATCGCTTATCGGATGATCTACAGATCGTCCCGAGTGCCGACTTAGCTCAGCTGGTAGAGCAATTCCCTCGTAAAGAATAGGTCACCGGTTCAAATCCGGTAGTCGGCTCTGTCCCCTTGAAGAGGTAACCACCCCGGAATCCGCGTTGTTATGCGGGTTCCGGGGTATTTTTTGCTGTCCCAGCCCCTCGGTGGTTATGAGTCTTTGGTGACTTGTTTCGTGTCTGCCGTCTCGTCGGAAGCCTCGGGACGCGAGTGACGGATGAAAAATGCACCTATCAGCCCGACGAAGGCAATGCCGGTGGCGACCATGAACGAGATGTTGACGCCGTGGATGAGTCCCTCTGCCCCGTGAACTTCGGGGTCTAACGCGGTGCCCGTCATCACGGTCACCAGCACTGCGGTACCCACGGAAGCCGCGACTTGGCGCATCGTATTATTCAGCGCGGCACCGTGTGGAATCATCCGCTGCGGCAGCTGGTTCAACGCGGCCGTAGTAACAGGCATGATGACCATGGCCGTGCCAAACATTCGCACCGCGTTGACGCTGGCTAGATAGACAAATGAGGTATCGGAGGTGAGCATCGAGAACATCACCGACGTCCCGGTCAGCAGCGTGAAACCCATGACGGCCAACCATTTGGCACCAAAGCGGTCAAAGATCCGCCCCGTGACTGGCGACATCAGGCCCATGATGATCGCACCGGGTAATAACATCAGACCGGATTGCGTTGCGGTGAAGCCCGCCATGTTCTGCATATAGAGCGGAAGGATGATCATCCCACCGATCATCGCAATGAATACTGCCATCCCCAACAGGGTATTGAGCGTAAACATCGAGTTCTTGAGGATGCGCAGATCCAGCATCGGTTCATCCAGTGTTAGCTGTCGCCAGATGAAAAAGCCGAGGCTGATGGAACCGACGATCAACGGGACCAGTACCGCATAACTGAGCCATCCGGTGTTGCCGGCATTGCCAAACCCAAAGAGCATGCCGCCAAAGGCCAGCGTCGACAGCACAATCGAGAGCATGTCGAGTTTGGGATAGGTCGGGTCAGTGACGTTTTCGAGGATAAAGTACGCGATGATCATGTCGATAATGGCAATGGGCAACATGATCATAAACAGGGTCTGCCACGGGAAGTGCTCGACGACCCACCCGGACATACTTGGGCCAATGGCCGGGGCAAACGAAATGACCAGCCCAAATGTGCCCATTGCTTGGCCGCGTTTATCCCGCGGGAAAATCGCGAACAGGATGGTCTGCATCAGCGGCATGATGATCCCGCCACCGGCCGCCTGAATGAATCGTCCGGCGAGTAATACCGGATATGTGGGTGCCAAGATGGCCAGCAAGGTTCCGAGACTAAACAGCCCCATGGCAGCGAAAAAGAGACTCCTGGTGGTGAACCGTTGAATCAGAAACGCCGTAATTGGGATCATAATCCCATTGACCAGCATAAAAATCGTGGTGACCCACTGGGCGGAGTTTGCGGTGATGTTAAAGTCATCCATCAATGCCGGAAGGGCGGTATTCATCAACGTCTGATTCAAGATGACCACAAACGCGCCCGACACCAAGACGGCCAAGACGACATTGCGGTTCACCGGTTTTTTGCGCGCACTGGGCTCTTGTTTGTACTTTGTCTGTTCATGCTGCGCAGGGTTGTACCGTGCCTCGACGGTAGGTATCGAACCGGTGATTTCACTTGCCAATAGGTGCCATCCTTCGTTTATAGGGAGCTGCTGACTTCAGATATGGGGTGGATGTCTCAGTCGACGGGGACCGCGTCCAAGTCCATGTGTTCCAGCCACTCGAAGGCCTCATCCAAAAGCCCATACAGCGACTGATTTCCCTGGGCGACCCAACGTCGCACAGTAATACGCAGGGCACTGATCGCAATGGCCGCTAACAGTTCCGGATACATATCGTGGGCCGGGTCTGTCCCCATCCGTTGTGCAAGTGCGTGCGCAAAGCTTCGCTCTACCATCGCGATCTTGCCCAAATGGTGTGACATCAGCGACGGGCTGTCTTGGATTAACCGCTGCCGGGCGAGTATCCGGGCTCGGTCGACCGGATCTGACCCAAAAAAATCACTGGCAAGAATAGCCTGGTGGAAAGCGTGCATCGGCGATTCATCGGCTGGGCGCTCCAACACCAGTCGGCTGACTTGGTCAGCGCTCTCCGCTGCTTGCGTCACCAGCGCGTCTTCCTTCGAAGCAAAGTAATTGAAGAAAGTACGTGGCGACACACCGGCGGTCTGAGCAATCGCTTCGACTGTGAGCTTCTCAACGCCAATATCTAATGCTAGGTCTAAAGCGGCATCGCGAATCGCGCGGCGAGTTTCTCGTTTTTTCTGTTCTCGGCGTCCTAAAACTGCCTCATCTTCACGTGCCATAGAAACCAACCATAAGAAAAACTTGCAGAGTGTGCAAGTTTTAGGGCAGGTTCTACTCACAGCGGCATAGCAGTAGGGCGAGTCCGCTGGGGCTACGCGTCGTCTTTGGCTGCCTTCCACTGTCGATACGCCCAGATCGTCAATATGAGCACGGCAACCCAGGCGATGCCCACGATGACCCCGTTGACCACGGTGGGATTGGAGATGAAGCTACCGATAGCCACCAAAGAAATTTGGCCTGGAATGACCGACAGTATGCTGGCGAATACGTAATCGCGCTGACTCACACCGAAGGCGCCACTGCCGTAGTTGACCGGCCAATAAGGAAAGCCAGGCAGAAGGCGCAGCACTGCTACGGCCTGGAACCCGGCTTCGTCCAAATGTCGCTCCACGGTGCCAAAGCGTGAGCCGAGCAGTTTGGCGATGGACTCCCGTCCCAGACCGCGCGCGATCCAATAGGCTCCCCAACATCCGATGAGCACTCCGATGACGGATAAAATCGTGCCTTCAATAAAACCAAATAACAGGCCGCCGGTGACCGCCATGACGGTGACCGGGATCGGGGTCAATGCGACGACTGCGTAGGCGCCAATGAACACTATCCAAGCGGCCCAACCCCAGGAGGCGATAATGTCGTGCAGGTCGTCGATAGATGGCAGGCGAACATTGAATGCCAACCAGAGCATGATGAGCAACACGATCACCAGGGCGGTGTTCCGGATCAGACCTGCCCAATCAAAATGGTCTTCCAGCGCGTATGAACCGTTGGCTTCTATGGGCTGATCAGAGTCGGAGGTCATCGGGTCACTGCCATCTTCAGGTCGCTGCGGCGCATCGTCATGGTCAGTATGCGACATTAGGCATCTAAGAGTTGTTCTGCGGCGCGGACTGATTCCAAGACTTTTTCAGCTCGACGTCCAACGGATTCTAAGCTGGCTTGACCGCGCTTGAACATTGCGGCGGCTTGTGCCGTGGCTGCTAAATCGTTTGCCGCTCGTGATAAATAGCGGTGGATATCATTGGCGCCGTTTGGCACGTCCAAATCATGTTCGCCAAACTGGGCGCGACAGCTCGCACAGATCTCTTGGACGGTAACCAGCGCATCGGTGAGGATGTTGCCCGCGTTAACCAGCCCGTTGAGCTGGTCCTGCGGGATGGTACTGGACGCTTGCGGATCAACGATCTGCCAATAGCGGTCAAGCGAGCGCGCGAAACGATCATGCGCCTGGCGCCACAGCAGGTGGCCAAGCTGTTTATCTAACTTTTTTGCCGCACGACGGCGGGCAAATGGGCGGGGTCTCATCACCCTTAGTGTCTCATATCGTGAGCACGATTTTGCCGACCCGGTCGGGCTCGGCAAAGCGTTCGTAGGCCGCTTCAGTCTCTTCGAGGGTGAAGGTCTGGGCGATCAGCGGATCGATGGTGCCATCCGCGAAACGCGGCCAGATGTTTTCGACCAAACCGCGCAGGATTTCGCCTTTTTCTGCCGCGGTCCGAGGCCGTAGCAGGTTGCCGGTCAACACGGCCTGCTTAGCCATGAGGCGCAGAAAGTTGATCGGCCCCTTGATGCCACCCTGGGAACCTATGACTACCCAGCGTCCGCCGTGGGCTAGTGCACGCATATTGTCTTCGGAGTACTGCCCGGCAATAATATCCAAAATGATGTCGACGCCATGACCGTCGGTGATTTCTTGGACTCGCTCGACAAAATCTTCGGTGCGGTAGTTAATGCCGTGGGCGCCAAGGAACTGACTGTATTCGACTTTGGCAGTGGATCCGGCGGTCGCGATTGGGTGGCCTCCCATAGCCTTGACCATTTGGATGGCCATGGTGCCAATACCGCCCGCTCCACCGTGGATAAGTACCCAGTCGCCGGAGTGGAATTTGCCGGTCATAAACACGTTAAACCACACCGTGGCTGCGGTTTCAATGATGCCCGCGGCCTCAATGAAGTCCAGCTGATCTGGAATGGAGACGACTTGTCGGGCATCTACCGCCACGTACTCGGCATATCCCCCACCGGCCAGTAATGCACCAACACGATCATTCTCATGCCACTGTTGCACGTCTTCGCCGACACCAGCGATAACCCCGGCAACTTCTAGCCCAGGAATGTCACTGGCGCCCTCGGGCACGTTGTAGCCACCACTACGCTGCAGCAGATCTGCGTTATTAATACCTGCGGCGTGCACCTTGATGAGCACCTCGCCCGCTCCGATCCTTGGGACGTCTTGTTCCGTCAGTCGGATCTTAGCGGGGTATTCTTTACTGGCCTTGGTGGTTCCCTCTTGAGGAACGAAATGGATGGCTTGCATGTGAGCAGGTAATGACATGGTTCTTATCTTGGCCAGTCAATTTCCCTGGGTCAACCTGTGGTGCTTTGGATCAGAAAAGGCCAATTGTGGTCCTTGAACGCTTCGATTATGTCCTCAGGG
>CALBOC010000126.1 GCA_937896705.1 uncultured Micrococcaceae bacterium
TCTTGCCCCCACGTCATGACCAGGTTCATGAGGTCATAACGGTCCGCGATTTGGTCGAACATCTCGGCCACGGTGGCACCGTGGGAGTCAACGGCTGCTTGTTGGGTAGTCACCCTGCTAAGCCTAACACCCACGGTGCGGCTGGAATTCTTACTCTTCGATGATGCCGTAGACCACGATAGTGGCTCGGCCCAGCGTGTTGCCGAAACGGTTGAATCCGAAGAATGCGTTGGAGGCGTCTTCTGGGATATCAAGTTTTTCGACGCTTAGCGCGTGGACGGTAATGACGTAGCGGTGTGCGCCGTGGCCGGCCGGTGGTGCAGCACCGATAAAGCCGCGCCCGCCGCCGTCGTGCTTGAGCTGGAAAGCACCTTCGGGTAGACCGGAACCGTCTGCGGTACCGGCGTTTTCAGGCAGTTCGGTGACATCGGCTGGGATATTGCCGACGGACCAGTGCCAGAATCCCGAACCGGTCGGTGCGTCTGGGTCAAAGATGGTGACCGCGTACGATTTCGTACCTTCTGGGGCACCAGACCATGCTAAGTGCGGGGAGATGTCCTGGCCGTTGGGGACTCCCATGGCACCTGAATACTGAGCTATCGGCCACTCTTGGCCATGTGTGACGGTATCGGAAGTGACCGTAAACTCGACGGCCTCTTCGAGGCGAGCGAATTTATCATTCCCGATCCGTGCGAGTTCGTTGATATCAACCATGCTACTCCTTGAGTCTCGAGTGGTCTTGGAATACGTGTCCAGCCTAACCGACCTGCACAGTAAGGAACCGGGGCGGCGTACTGCCGTCCCGGTTCTTTTCGTAAAACATAGAAGTTAGTCTTTTTTCAGGCTGTCGCCAAAGCCTTTGGCTTTATCCTTGGCGTCGGTAACCCCTTCTTTGACTTTACCTTGGAGGTTTTGCCCTTTGCCTTCGGCTTCAGTTCGAGAATCGCCGGTAGCTTTCCCTGCGCCTTCTTTGACTTTGCCGGAGACTTTATCTTTCATGGCATCTGCTTTTTCATCGAATCCCATGTATTACCTCACGTTCTTCGGGGACAGGTTCATTAACGACGCTAACGTGCCAATCGCCGAATGTCATCCGATTTGAGTGAACTTTCAGCCAATTGCCAGCTAGCTCGTCGCGCCGGGCTAGTCGATGGTCGCGTTGAATTCGACGATGCGTTCGATGGCGCGTGCCACGGCTTCATAGCCGGCGGCAAATGAGATCCGGATAAATTGATCTCCGTCGACGCCATCAAAGTCGACGCCCGGAATCACGGCCACATGAGCGCGCTGCAACATGTCTGCGGCATACGCGACCGTATTGCCGTAGTGGTTCAGAATCTTCTTTGAGGGTTGAGCGTAGTAGTAAAACGCACCGTCGGCGGGGGCAGCATTGCGCCATTCGAGCCGTTCGACGTTATCCAACACCAACTGCCGGGTCCGGGCGAACTCGGCGACCTCGGCATCAGACTCAGCATAGGCCTCATCACTGAAGGCTTCGATCGCGGCATATTGACCGGCCGCCGGGGGACACAGCGAGATTGAGCCGGCCAGCCCGGAGACGGCCGGGGCTAAATCTTCGGGCATGAGCATCCACCCCAGGCGCCAACCGGGCATGCCCCAGTATTTGGAAAACGACGAGATCACAATCGCATTGCGGTCATATTCCCAGGCCGAGGTTCCCCGATCGGGGCCAAATGTGATGCCGTGGTAGATCTCATCGGACACCAGCCGCACCCCATTGTCAGCGCACCACATCGCGAGCCGACGCAGGTCGTCGCGCGGAATCATCGTACCGGTCGGGTTATTCGGCGACGCCAAAATCAGCCCGTCCAAGGGGTGTTGCGCATGAAACTCCGCCAGCCGATTGACATCAAAACGGAAGTTTGATTCGACCCCGGCGGGCAGATCGACGACTTCGACGTCGAGTGCGCGCAGGATATTGCGGTAGGCCGGATACCCGGGGCGGGCCAGCCCTACGCGGTCCCCGACATCGAAGGCAGCCAGAAAACTTGCAACGAAAGCGCCCGATGAGCCCGTGGTGACGGCCACCGATTCATACCCGATCTCGAGGTCGTACCACCGGCGGTAGTGCCCGGCAATCGCTTCGCGCAGTTTCCTCGTCCCCAATGAAGGGGTGTAGTTGAAGATCGGCACATCGGCGTTATGTAGGCGGGCTGCCTCACGGTTTACCGCGGCGGGCGCTCCCCCGCTGGGCTCGCCGGCACCCAGCGAAATGACGTCGTAGTCTTGGGCTTTCATCGCCTCGACATCGCCGACAATGTCCATGACCTGGAATCTAGGAACTGCGGAGCGACGACTGGGGAAAAATTTAGATGCTGCCATGTCACCAGTATGCCAAATGGCACCGGTGGGGTGAATGGCTAGAACCCACCGTCGGATGGCGCCATGTTGGCAAACCGTGAATAGTGGCCCTGGAACGCGAGTTCAATGGTTTTCGTCGGGCCGTTACGGTGCTTGGCGACAATCAGGTCGGCTTCCCCAGCACGTGGCGATTCCTTGTCGTACATGTCTTCACGGTGCAGCAGGATGACCATGTCGGCATCCTGCTCAATCGAACCGGACTCACGCAAATCTGAAACCTGCGGGCGTTTATCGGTGCGTTGTTCGGAACCACGGTTCAGCTGTGACAAGGCAACGACCGGCACATCGAGTTCTTTGGCCAGCAGTTTCAGGGCACGCGAGAACTCTGCGACTTCTTGCTGACGGGATTCGACACGTTTGCCCGAGCTCATCAACTGCAGATAGTCCAGCACGACCATCTTAAGGTTGTGCTGTTGTTTCAACCGTCGACACTTCGCCCGGATCTCCATCATCGACATGTTTGGGGAGTCGTCAATGAAAAACGGTGCTTCGTTGAGTTTCTGAAGGGTCAGCGCCATCTTGCGCCACTGACCTTCATCCAAGGTACCTTTACGTAAGTCCTGTAATGAGATGGTCGCTTCGGCTGATAACAGACGCATGGCGATTTCGGTTTTCGACATCTCCAAAGAGAAAAACGCCGAGGTCATCCCGTGGCCAATGGCCGCAGCCCGAGCGAAGTCCAAACCCAGCGTCGACTTCCCGACCGCCGGGCGGGCGGCGATGACCACCATTTGTCCGCCGTGTAGTCCCTGGGTGAGTTCATCGAACTCGTCAAAATTTGTGGGCACCCCGGACATGCCGTCGCCGCTGGTGGATGCCGCTTCGATTTCATCAATGGTCTCGGCCAGGATGTCACCCAGTGCAACATAGTCTTCACCGGTGCGGTTTTCCCCGACCTTATAGATCTCGGCTTGAGCTTCGTTGACGATCTCTTCGACTTCTCCGTCGGCGCTGTAGCCCATCTGAGAAATCTTGGCACCAACATTGACGATACGTCGCAGAATCGCTTTTTCCGCGACAATCTCGGCGTAGAACGAGGCATTGGCCGCTGTTGGGACAGCCTGGACCAACGTGTGGATTTCCGCAGCGCCGCCGACACGCGACAGTTCCTTGCGGCGATCCAGCATAGAGGTCACAGTAATCGCATCGGCTGGCTCACCGGCTGCAAAAAGGTCGGTGATGGCCGTATACACCAGCTCATGACCGGGAGAGTAAAAATCATTGGGACGCAAAATCTCCGAAACTTCGGCGATCGCGTCGGTGGAGAGCATCATCGCGCCCAGAACAGAGCGCTCCGCGTCAAGATCTTGAGGTGGAGTTCTAGGATTCGCAGACACTCCGTTGGCAGTTTCCATTGCATTAAAGTTTGCCATTGTTCTCTTAAAAGTGCCCTCCCCTACCCCTGCAGCAGAATGCCACAAAACTTGAGCTCGTAGGACGGCCGATGCACGCATATTTCTATGCCAATACCGACCGCTACGAGCTAGTACCCGATGACGATACTCCGCGAAAGGCCCACTATCAACTGTGGATAACACCCAATTTGTGGATAACTTGTGGATTACTTTGCACAGGTTGTGCACAAGCTGTGGAGCAGCGGTGGAATACTTCTGCACACTATCCACATACCGTGGTCTGACATGGGGATTCAATTCCCACAGCCTGTGAATTAAGAAATTAATACCCCTATTTTTTGCGATTTGACATCCGAAAATTCATGATATTTTCACGCTGTCCACACTTTCAACAGGTGTTATCCACAGGTTGTACACAAGCTGTGGGTAAACTACATCCATGTCATTCGTCGACGCTTTGGCGTAATCTCCGGCATGTCGCGAAAGCCGGTGCATGCGTCACTAAAAGGGCGACGAATTTCAAGTGGGATTTCGAAAAGGAGCGAGCAAACGCTCTCGGGTGTCTTTTGGTCGGATTAAACCCGGTTCGATGGAAGATGAATGTGAAGTTACCAGCACCAAAACATCTGCAGATTGTTCACCGATCCCAGTTCGTGACGTTGGACACACTTTGCGCTACCAGAGCAGACCGCCCCGGTCTTACCCACTGCTCCGATGAGAGTTCATGAGGAACAGCTCAATGACCCCGCCTACGGTGCGTCCGGATATGACCATGGCGGACGAATGGGCAACCTTCTCATGAGGGACGTCCGGTAGCG
>CALBOC010000127.1 GCA_937896705.1 uncultured Micrococcaceae bacterium
TGGTCGGCATTTTGGATTGGGATTATGCGGCCAACTGGGATACCGCACTGAATGCCACCTACCTGAGTCTCTGGCACGGGGTGCAACCTGAGGAATTTTCCGCCGTACCAAATCGTGCTCGAGTCTGGTCAGGCGCTCTGGGTTTGTACTCCCTGGCGGATGCACTGAGCTGGAATGTTTCGGCCGCAGGCTGGCGCCGACTCAACAAGAAAGTCCAACCACGGATTCTTGCGGCCTACCGGGCGATCCCCCACGCCGAAGATTAACGCAACCGGTTAGGGGCGAGGTCGTGCACCGATTGAGAACTGACCCAATCCCCTGCTGTCCCGTCAACTAATAGGTCCGCGGCCAGGCGAGCGAAACCCAATGAGGTCTGGAAACCATAACCAGACTGACCGGCCAGCCAGAAAAACCCGGGGTGCTGATCGAATCCAACCACCGGGACACCATCAGGGGCCTCGGTGCGCAGTCCGGTCCAAGCTTGGCGGACACCGGTGACGTGCAAGGTGGTGTCGGCTTGGATTTCCTGAATCAGTGCGTCAATATCTTCTGCCTTCGGCTGGGCGTCTTCGGGCGGCGACGCAACAGCTTCTTGCGGAGAGGCCAGGATGGCCCGGGGTTCTTCGTACCGATAGTAATAGCCATCGGCTTTCATCACCATGGGGCGGTCAGCGCTCAACGAGGTATCGAGGTCAAGAATCGCCGCCGTACGACGAAGAGGTGTCAGGCCCAGCGGTGCGATACCACATTGTTTGGCCACCTCATCGGCCCATGCACCGGCCGCATTGATCACCGTCTTAGCCCGATACGTCGCACGATCGGTGGCCACAGTCCATCCGCCGTGGTCATGAGATGCGGACACGAGGCGTTCGCCCCGCCGGACGCTCATATGTATCGCGTCATGGACTAACCACTCGATCATGGCTCCGGCATGGGTGCGTAGCGAACGTTCATCGAGGGCGCCGGCGGTGAACCGGTCGGTGCGCAACTCGGGTGCCAGTTGACGCAGCTGCTCGGCGTCCAGCCGGGTCTGTCCTGGGTAGGCGCCCTCGTCGATTTCTGGTGGTGTCCCGACCATCAGAAATCTGGAAGGCCATGCCACCGGCTGCGCCAGTGTCTGCTGTTGGTCCACCAACAGGTTTATGGTGATGTCGGTCAGTTCCCGCACTGCAGGTGGCCCGTAGCCCAAGACGAGCTGTTGAGCTGACCGCCCAGAGGTGTGATAAGCCAGCTGCGGCTCGGCTTCCAATAGGGTCACGGGATGGCCACGCGCGGACAGCTCTCGTCCCAGCGATATGCCGGCGATGCCGCCGCCTATGATGATCACCTGTGCCGTCCCTCCAAGGTATCCGGTCCATTAACCTCGGCAACGCGCGGGGCAGCGCTACTGCCCCGCGCGGAACCGTAGTGCTGTGGTTAGCCGATCTTTTCCAGAATAATTTCGCGAACCTTGCCTGCATCCGCTTGGCCCTTGGTGGCTTTCATGACGGGGCCGATCAACGCGCCGACGGCTTTCATGTGACCGTCTTTAATACGTTGGACGACCTCGGGGTTGGCCGCCATGGCCTCGTCAACCGCACTGGACAACGCGCCATCGTCGGAGACGACAGCCAGCGAGCGAGCTTCAACAATCTCTCCCGGACGACCCTCTCCGGCCGCGATGTAGCCAACGACCTGGCGAGCGATCTTGTCGTTGATCGTGTTGTCGGCAATCAACTGCTCGATTTCGACCACATCGGCTGGCGTGACACCCAGCGCTTCTGGGGAAACGCCTTCTTCATTGGCCAGGCGAGCGATTTCGCCCATCCACCATTTCCGTGCGGCTTCTGCAGTGGCGCCTGCGCTGATGGTTTGTTCGATCTCGTCGAGCACCCCGGCGGCCACCACATCGCGGAACTCACTTTCGGAAAACTGCCACTCTTCACGCAGGCGGCGGCGACGCTGAAGTGGGTTTTCTGGCAGATCGGCCCGTAAGCGGTCGATCCAGGCGTCGTCGGTGACGATCGGCACCAGATCAGGGTCTGGGAAGTAGCGGTAGTCATCGGCGTCGGATTTTGGTCGACCAGAGCGGGTGGACCGGTTTTCTTCGTCCCAGTGCCGAGTTTCTTGGAGGATGGTTTCGCCCGCATCCAAGGCTTTGGCCTGCCGAATAATCTCGGACTCCACGGCGGCGGCGACCGCGCGGGTCGAGTTCACGTTCTTGGTTTCGGTCCGGGTGCCAAAGGTCGTGGATCCGATGGGCATCAGCGAGACGTTGGCGTCACAGCGAATATTGCCGCGTTCCATGCGCGCATCGGATACGCCTAAGGCTTTGACGATATCGCGGATCGTGGCCAGGTAGGCGCGAGCCAATTCTGGAGCGCGCTCGCCGGCACCGGTAATCGGTTTGGAAACGATCTCAACCAGCGGCACCCCGGCGCGGTTATAATCCACCAGCGAGGCCGAGGAGTCATGAATCCGGCCGGTCGAACCGATGTGGGTCAGCTTGCCGGCATCTTCTTCGATGTGGGCGCGTTCAATTTCAACCCGGAAGATTTCACCGTCATCGAGTTCAACATCGACATACCCGTTATAGGCGATCGCGGGTTCTTCTTGGGAGGTCTGGTAGTTTTTGCCCAGATCCGGGTAGAAGTACTGTTTACGCGTAAACCGCGACTCGGGTGCGATGGTGCAGTTCAGCGCCAACCCCAGCTTGATGCCGTAGTCGATACCGGCTGAGTTAATCGTCGGCAGCGTGCCCGGCAGGCCAAGGTCGCCGGGGGTGACGTTGGAGTTCGGTTGATCTCCAAAGGCGTTGGTCGCGGTGGAGAACATTTTGGTCTTGGTGTTGAGTTCGACGTGGACTTCAAAACCCAACACGGGTTCATAAGTTTTTAAAGCGGTTTTCATGCTGCTGCTCCTGCCGTTTCAACGACGGCGCTAATGCGGTAGACCAGTTCGTCTGCATAGGTTGGTGCGGAAATGTGGACCCCGGCGACACTGGCGGCGGGCAGTCCGGCGAGCGAGGCCCCCACCCCCGGGTTGGTCGAGTCATATTCGGCGCCCTGCATGGTGGCTGCGGGCACGGCGAGCGCGTCGACGGTGTCAAACGCGGCGTTGTGGTCATTGATGATGGCCGTGCGGACCCGCTGGGCCGGGTAGAAATGCGAGGTGATGGTCCCTGACGACAGCAGTTGTGTGCCCAGCAGGATGCGGCGTTTGGTCTCGTAACCAAAGCCAGCCCCGCGCGAGGCCATGATGACCTCTTGCAGCGTCGCGTTGTCAGGTGTCACGCGGTTGCCGAAGCGGATGCCGTCAAATTTGGCGAGGTTGGCCGAGAATTCTGCCGCACCGATGATGTGGCTGGCTTGGCGTGCTTGACTCAGCGACTCCAAGGTGATCTCTGTGGTGGTGATACCCGCACCTTCTAGTGCGGCGAGGCCGTTTTGGTATAAGGCCCAGGCGCCGTCGTTGACGTTTTCGGGCTGTGCTGTGACGATACCAACCGTGGTGCCGGCGACATCGGAGGAGCCGTTGAGGTCCCACTCGTGGTGCAAACTCGTGGGGTCTTGGGCATCCGGACCGACAAGCAACTCGTGGAGCGCTTTGGCATCAGCGGTGTTTCGGGCAATCGGGGTGATGGTGTCCATCGACGACACGGCGGCGACCAGGCCGTACCGGGAGATCGCCCCGTAGGTCGGCTTGACGGCGACGACGCCGGTTTTGGCAGCGATATGTCGGGCGGTGCCGGCCGTATCGGACACCACAGCAAACGGGGCCTGGTGGTTGCTCACGGCCTGGTGGGCACCGGATTCTTCCCCGATACCAAATTCAGCGACCTTTGCTTTGCCTAAGATGGGCAAGCCAGCCTCACGCAAGCGGGTCACGATGGTGGCCTCATACGGCGACACCCACCCGGCGAGGTAGTCGGAACCCGCTTCGGTGGGCATATCAGCGGTGACGATGACATCGGAGAGCACGACGGGAACACCGGCCAGCGGGTGGTCATATTTGCCGGCGTCAACGTCCGCTGCCACGGCCAGCGCTTCGTCGGCGTTGACGTGCGCATAGGCTTCGGAACCAGCATCGAGGTGTGCGGTGACAAGTTCAACTGCGGTGGTGTCACCGGCACGCAGTTGGGCCGCCATCTGCGTGGCGGTGAGGTGGGTAAGCGACATTATTCTCCGTCCAGAATCGCAGGGACCATGAATTGACC
>CALBOC010000128.1 GCA_937896705.1 uncultured Micrococcaceae bacterium
TTGGGTTCGTCGTCGACGACCAGGAGTTTTGCTTCATAATTTTGCGACGTCATAAGCTCATTCTAAAAACTTCTACCTGAAAGGTAGCTGGACGCTTGCTGAGTGCTGAGCTAGGCGCGTTGCCGCTTGCGTCGAACCAGAATGTTCCCGAGCAGTGCGATCAGCAGGAAAATGAAGCCCGTCGGGAACGCCAGCAGGGCAAGCCAGAACAACCAGGTCGCCGGCGTGACCCCCATAAAGTAGTACACCAGCACCCCGATCAGTGCCAGGAAGGAAACCACCACGATGGCTACACCGACCCATACCAGGGCGGTAATCCAGGCGGGTGTCGCATCGAGGTTTCGGGATTGTTGTGCAGTCATGGCCGTCATTCTACGCTTGCAGCACAGGTGGCATCTCATTGCGAAAAGCACGGCGGGTTGGCGTTATACTAGCCTCCGATAGGCTTTTGGGGTTCCTGTAGCCGCACTGACTTTGGTGCGTGACGGGAACCCTTTGTGAATCAAGTATGTGACGAAGGAAACGAACATTCATGCCAACCGGCAGAGTTAAATTTTACGATCATAATAAAGGCTTTGGGTTTATCACCACTGACGACGGTGACGATATTCACCTGCCGTCTTCGGCCCTGCCCGATAACGTGACGCAGTTACGCCCGGGGACCCGGGTCGAGTTCGGGGTTGTCGATTCGCGCCGTGGGCCGCAAGCCCTATCCGTTGAGGTGCTGGATAAACTTCCCTCGGTGGTTCGCGCCACCCGTCCCAAGGCCCAAGACATGGCGGGGATCGTGGACGATCTGATCCGCATGTTGGATACCGCCTCCAACGGACTGCGCGCCGGCCGGTATCCGGCATCCAAACAGGCCGAACAAATGGCCACCATTATGCGAAGGGTGGCTGATGCATTCGATGCCTGAGACCACAGAAACATCTTCAATCCTCAATCCGGTGCACCCAACGTTGGGTACGCCGCGCCTTCCAGCTCGTAAGCCGCGCATGGACGCTGCCCTGGCGGAAGCCGTTGACCTCGCGCGATCAGCCATTGAGGATTTCGCCGACACCTCCGAGGTCGGCGACCACCTCGGTGCGGTCGCTGATGACGAGCGAGTCGTCACGCACCGGTTCGAGGCCGACGTCCCGGGGTATCACGGGTGGACGTTCTATGCCACCCTGGCGCGTGCCCCACGTTCCAAGGTCATCACGGTGTCGGAAACCGGCATGCTTCCCGGTGATAATGCCCTGTTGGCACCCGAGTGGGTGCCGTGGATGGAGCGCGCTTCGGAAGAAGAGCGCATTCGCTTGGATGCGATTGCTGCCGGAGAAGACCCGGTCAAGGCACTCGAGGCTGCCGGGTATGGCCCGGATAAGCAGCCCGAGCAGCAGGCGAAAC
>CALBOC010000129.1 GCA_937896705.1 uncultured Micrococcaceae bacterium
GCCCGACAACCTGCGTGGACACCTATTACTGGTGGGGCTGGATACGGTCAATCGCACGCTCATCGCCCGAGCCAAGCGCACCAAAACCCCAACGGTCGTGCTGGTGGATGACCCGACCGAGGCCAGCCGTCTCAAAGACGAGGGCTACCAGGCGATGGTCGGGGCCTTAGATTCGCCGGCCACGTATCGCAACGCCGGCGTCGACCGGGCCCGCATGGTGGTCTCGACCCAGGCAGATACGACCAACACCAACGTTGCCTTCACCGTACGTGCGGTCAGTGCGGACGTATTGATCACCGTCACCGCAGATAAGAAAGCCTCCCGCGACGTGCTGACCTTGGCTGGCGCGGATCACGTAGTGCAACTCAGCTCAACGCTGGGCACCGAACTGGCCAACCGCATTCTTGGCACCACCGGGCGCTCCCATATTATCGACGCAATCGGCGAAACCTACGTCGCCGAAGCCGCGACAAAAGGCACCGCACTGGACGGACTCACGCTGGAGCAAGCCCAACGAAGCATCGAATCCGAAGCCCAGATTCTTGCCGTCATGCGCCGCGGACGGCTCGTCCCGCTGACCCCCGAAACCACCCTGGACGAGGGCATGGTGCTGATCATTGCGGGCACAAAGCGCGATCTTGAAATTTATGACGAGCAATTCCAGAACCCCCAACAACTCGAGGGGCCGGTGCTGGTTCTAGGCGGTGGACGAGTCGGTCGCGCCGTGGCCGAAAGGTTCGAACAATCCAACCTGCCCTACATGATTGTCGAACAGGTCCCGTCGCGAGTCCCACACCACTTGAACTATATTGAAGGCGATGCGGCCGATTTCGATGTGCTCGCAGATGCCGGCTTACACGAGGCCTCCGGTGTGGTCATCACCAGTCACGATGACGACCTCAACGTCTATCTCACCTTGTACTGTCACCGGCTCCGTCCCGAGCTGCAAGTCATCTCACGGGCCAGTTCTGAACATAACGTCGCCACGCTGTACCGTGCCGGAGCCGACGGCGTCTTATCCTATGCAGCCATCGGCGCCACGGCGATGTGGAATAAGCTAGGGCATTCGCATCGCGTGGTCATAGCGGAGGGCAATGAACTGTTCACCGTGCCCGTGCCACGATCGCTTGACGGGGTGACGTTACGGGACCCAAAGATCCTTGAGGCCACCGGATGCCACGTCGTCGGAGCACTTAACACTCAAAACCGTCTGCTGCCCTGGACAGAACGCGTCTCCGCCCACGAAACCAGCACCCTGTTATTGCTTGGTGACCGACATGCTGAACGCGCGTTCCGTCGGAAGTATTTGAAACAGCGCTAACCGACGACGTCTGAACTAGAAGGGCAGGTCGAAGCC
>CALBOC010000130.1 GCA_937896705.1 uncultured Micrococcaceae bacterium
GCAACGGCCAGGAGCAACAGCAGCATCAGCGCGGTGCGCATACTGGTCAGCTGGTTCCAAATGAAGCGCAGCGTACCCCGGAAGCCTAGGGCCGGCATGGCTGGCTTTTGTTGTGTGGTACTCAAATTGGAAGTGTCACCTCATTGGTAAACCAACCTTGCAGCTGATTGACCCAGTCAGTCCAGAGCCCGGTGGCCATGGCCAGCCCGAGCAGGATCAATAGGACACCGCCGGCGCGCATAATCAGCAGGCGGTGTTTCCGGAAGAAGGCCAGGCGTTTCATGCCGCGAGAAAATCCGAGGGCCAGCAGAATAAAGGGAATGCCGAGCCCGAGCGAATACACGACGGCTAAAATGCCACCGCGCCACATGTTCTCAGTGCCTGCGGTGGACATCGCGATCACAGCCGCCATGGTCGGTCCGATGCACGGGGCCCAGCCCAATCCAAAAATCATCCCCAGCACCGGAGCGCCCCACAGTCCTGCGGTGGGTTGGTATTGGATTTTCCGGTCGCGTTGGAAAAATGCTAGGCCGCCCATAAACACGATGCCCATCAGGATCACGACCAGTCCGAGCACCTGGGTGAGCCACTGACCATCGCCTTTGAGCCAGATGAACACCCGGCTCAGTAGTAAGCCTGCGATAACGAAGACGACGGTGAACCCCAGCACAAACAGACTGGTACCGGTCAGCATCCTGCCGCGTCTGGTGTCTTCCACGCTGGCGCCGGACAGACCGGAAACATAGCCGAGGTATCCGGGGGCGAGCGGTAGCACGCACGGGGACAAAAAGGAGACGAGCCCGGCCAGTGCCGCAACCGGCATTGCTAGCCACATGGACCCGTCTAGTGCGATCTCGGCGAACGGGTTATTCATTCCTCCACCACGCCGCGCAGCAGGGAGTTCAGCGTCGAGCGCTCCACCGCACCCAGTACGCGAGCTGCCACGCGACCCTCCTCGTCGAGGATCAACGTGGTGGGGACAGCCTGCGGTGGCACATAATCAGCAAAGTCTAAGAGTACTTTGCCGTCGCGGCCTTCGATGGAGGGGTAGTCGATGTTGAAGTTGCGTTCGAAAGCGGCTGCGGTATCGGCGGCGTCGCGGACGTTGACGCCCACGAAGGTGACGTCATCGGCGTATTCTTCGCTGAGGTCGGCAAGATCGGGGGCTTCGACTCGACACGGGGCGCAGGAGGCGTACCAGAAGTTCACCAGTGCTGGCCCGTCAAGACTGTCAGCAGAGATGGTTTCCCCGTCAAAGGTTTCGCCGGAGAATTCAACGGTTTCGCTGCGTTCATCGACTGCTAATTCCATGACCGAGCCATCACCGGCGATGTAGTTTTTGCCGCCGGAGTTGCCGGCCTGGGCGGCGAGTGGATCATCACCCGAGCACGCGGTAAACAGTACGGACCCAGCTATGGCTAGGCCGATCAGTGCGCGTGACGTCTTGTTCCTCACAAGTTCTCCCTTTCAAATACCGCGGAAGAGTCTAGTTCTGGTTACTGGGTAGTTCCTGAGTGTTTAGGCGCCTGGTAGGGC
>CALBOC010000131.1 GCA_937896705.1 uncultured Micrococcaceae bacterium
GGATCTTCGCCGTGACCCTGCTGCTCTCCGAATCCGAAGCAGGCTTAGGGCTGGGCCTTGGACTCTTTGGGATCCTGTCGATCATCCGACTGCGGTCGGACACACTGACCCAAGAAGAGGTCGCCTACTATTTCATCTCCCTGGCCATCGGGCTGATTAACGGTTTGCACCCGGATCCAGCCTGGGTCTCGCCGACGATCACCGCGTTGCTGGTTGCTGTAATGTATGTTGCCGACCATCACTGGGTCGGTGCCCGGACGCAACGCCAAACGGTCACCTTGGATCGTGCCTACCCCTCGGAGCAGCAGCGAATCGCGGCCCTGGAAGAACTCCTGGATGCCAAGGTCCTGCGCACCGTCGTGCTGGAATTAGATATGGTGCGAGACCTGACCATCGTTGATGTCCGCTATAAAACCAACCCGCCAACCAAACCGGCCGTCAGCCAACCGACCCCCTGGGGCGAGCCCATCACAGCTGAGCAAACTGTTAGCGTGCCACAGCCGGTGGAACAGTTCACCGGAGGTCGGCGATGAACCACATCGTTACTCAACCTCCAGTGCCCAGTCGGTCACGACTTGCCCTGGAGGCCGCAGTGGCTGACCGAACCACCATCGCACTCGAGGACGTCGTCGAGAATGCGGCGCTGCAGACCCGGGTAGATAAGAAGTTCCTGCTGACCCCCGAGCAATTCGCGAGCTTCACCGCGCGACTGGGCTCAGAGTTTTCGGTCATGCAGATCGACGGGTTACGCACGTTCCGCTACCGCTCGACCTACTTTGATACCCCAGACTTCGAGCAGTACCGCGCCCACCGGCAAGGGCGCCGTCGTCGATATAAGGTCCGGTCGCGGACGTACGTGGATTCTGAACTGTGTATGTTCGAGATCAAAACAAAGGGTCGACGTGGGGCAACGATCAAACATCGTCGTGAGCAGCCGATCACCCAAGCCCACGACCTGACCCCGCAGAACGTTGAGTTCACCGCCCAGGTGCTGGCAACCGAATACGGCGAGCAGGTGCCCGAACTGCAGCCGGTGATGCATAATGCGTATCGGCGTGCGACATTCGTCAATGCGGTCAATGGTGAGCGAGTGACCTGTGACGTCGAGCTGCAGTACGCCAACACGGCAACCGCGATCCACGGACCCGACATGGTGATCGTGGAAACGAAATCAGCCGATGGGCAGGGGGCAGCCGATCGGGCGCTCGCAGCCCTTGGGCTCCGGCCCGTGAGCATGTCGAAGTACTGCTTGGGGGTGGCCGCACTGCATCCCGAGTTGCCGGCCAATAAGTGGTCGAGGCTGCTTGCCCGCCACAACTGGACCCGCGCGGCCTAAGCGCCGGTTCGAGACGCTAGCCGGTATCCGACCCCGCGGACCGTCTCGAACCGCTCGGCGCCAAGTTTATTGCGCAGATATCGGACGTACACATCCACGACGTTCGAACCCGGATCAAAGTCATAACCCCACACTCTGGACAGTAACTGCTCCCGGGACAGTGCCTGGCCGGGGTGGCGCAGAAACGTTTCGGCTAATTCGAACTCGCGGGCCGATAGATCCACTTCGACCCCGTCGACGGTCGCGACCCGGCGCAGCAAATCCAGTTCTAGTCCGTGATGCGACAGGATCGAGACCTCGGCTTCTGGGGCGGCCGGGCGCAAGCGTAATTGCACGCGGGCCAGCAGTTCGTCGAAGTGGAACGGCTTGGCCATGTAGTCATCGGCGCCAGATTGCAGACCGGCTACGGTGTCGTGGACTGAGTTGCGTGCCGTCAGAATGATGACCGGAATATCCAGGCCCAGCGACCGAATGTAGCTCAGCACGCTGTAACCATCCCCGTCGGGTAAGCCCAGATCCAAGATGATCAGGTCGAAGGTGGCGGTGACGGCCTGGGCTCGCCCCTCGGCCGCGGTGCCGACGGCCAGGGTGGTGTAGCCGGCGGCCTTGAGCCCCTTGGCGAGAAATGAACTGATCCGCGGTTCATCTTCGACAATGAGGATTCGGTTCATTGCGTGGACTCCTGCTCTCGAGATGGTTCCAGCATATTCGTTGCCTCGGGTGCGTTGTTTTCGGAGTGCAACGGGATGGTGAGGATGAAGATCGAGCCCGCGCCCGGTGCGGATTCCACGCGGATGTCACCGTCGTGGGCGCTGGCAATCGCAGCGACGATATTCAATCCTAGGCCAGAGCCCTGAGTCCGTTGGCCGTTGCCGGCCCTGCCGAAGCGTTTGAAAATGACCTGCTGGTCTTCGGGATCGATCCCGATGCCCGCATCGGAGACCCACAAGAACAGTTCGGTGGTCCCTGCGAGGTTTTCACGGATCGCGCTGCCTAATTCCACGGGTGTGCCGGGTTCAGAGAACTTCACCGCGTTAGCACATAGCTGCAGCATGGCTTGGGTGATGCGGGACGCATCAATATCCACGGTGCCCTCGGCGTTGGCCTTGAGTTGCCAGTTCCGATGTCCCAGGGCTGCGGCTTTGGCACCAATGTCGCGCATCAGGTCGGCGATATCCACGGGTTCCGGGCGGATGAAGTCAGTCCGGTTTGATTGGGCTAGTACCACCAGGTCGTTGACCAACAGGGACATGCGCTGCAACTCGTCGAGTCCGATGTCGCGGGTGTCGTTGACGTCGTGGGGATCATTGGCGTCCATTAACTCCAGATGCCCCCGAACAATAGTGATTGGGGTGCGCAGCTCGTGGCCGACGTCGTTGAGCAGTTGTTTTTGTTGTTCCAGGGCTTGTTGCAGCCGGTCGAGCATCTCGTTGATGGTTTCGGTCAGTTCCGCAAACTCGTCGTGGCCGCGGGCCTGAATTCGGGTGTCGAGGTCTTGTTCGGTAATGCGCTGCGCGGTTTCTTGCAGCTCACGGACCGGCTGCAGCACCCGTCCGACAAGAAGCCACGCGATGATGCCTCCGAGCAACAGGGCCCCGGCGCCGGCGGCCGTGAAAATCACCAGCGACACTTGCAGCGCACGGTGTTCTGCCGCGGCGTCGAAGGCTTCGATAAACACACCCGGCGTGGCATCTTCGGCCAGGCTGATTGGAATCACTGCGGCACGGTAGGTGGTGTGTGCCGTCTCCACGGTCGTGAGGTGCACGGAGTCAGGGTTCAGGCTCGCCGCCCAGCTGACGAATTCGGGGTCATCCTCGAGGCGCAGCGAGACGTTTTCCGGAGCACTCCAGACGACCTCCCCGTCCTGCATGCCCAACATACTTTGGGTTTCCGACAGTTGGTTGTACTGCATCGCGGTGTACATCAGGTCGGCCGCGTTGGTGAAGTGTTGTTGGCTCTCCGGATCAATCCCGGTATCCGCCAGCACCCGGACTTCTTCGACGTCGCGCGCGAGCGATTCATCCAAGGTTGTGGCTAAGTTTTTGCGTTCGACCAAATAGTTCACCGCACCGGCAATTAATAGTGTCAGCCCTGCTAACAGCATCATGCCGGTGAGGAGACGAACACGGACCGGAACGCGAGCCCCCGCGGCGCGTTGTGGGGCGTTAGTCGTCGTCATCATCGTCCCAGTCGTCATCATCCCAGTCATCGTCATCGTCGTCCCAGTCGTCGTCGTCCCAATCGTCATCCCAACCGTCGTCGTCCCATTCTTCGTTGTCGTCCCAGTCGTCGTCGACGCTGACGGGCGGCGCGGGTTGAACGGGTGCCGGTTCGACCGGCGTGGGCTCGGAAGTGGCCGGGGTTGGTTCGGTGGGCGTGGGTGATTCCTCGGGCTCTGGCGACGGGGTCGGCAGTGGTTCATGCGTGTTGACCACGACCGGCCCGAGGTCATGATCTTCTGGACTCGCGAACACATTTTGGGCAGCCCAAAGCCCAACGATGACGGCTGCCAAGACGAGCGCTGTCCAAACGATCCGGGAGAGTACGGTGCGAGACATGCGTCTATTATGGTCCATTCAGATGAGACGAAAATGAGAAGTAGTAGAGAGCGGGGAGGCTCTGAAGGCTGCGCCAACGTGGGCCATCTCAGGTCCGGTGAAACCGGGAACCATCGGTTGGTGATGTGGCGGGCAACCGAGTGAGACGGAAAGTTAGTGGCCGTGCTGAGATTCGGACTCAAAAGTTTGCACAGAGAAACCAGCGTGCAAAGAAACAGGGCGAATTATATCCTCAAACGAGGGCGTGGTGACGCTTCTCCACAGGCTCAGAGGGCTTCGTGGGGTTGTCCACAGGACACTTGTTTTCCCTTATCATGTCCCTGTGAATAGGTAGCCTTGGGGTATGGAAACAGCAGTTGAG
>CALBOC010000132.1 GCA_937896705.1 uncultured Micrococcaceae bacterium
CCGACCGGCGCATGAGCGACCATGCCGGTAAAGCCTTTCGGACACTTCAAGATCAGCAGTGAGCTACGACCTTCGTCGAGCCGGCAACTGTGTATGCGTTCCCACCCGGCTACCGTCCAGTGTTGGATGGTGTGAGGTCCATAGCCAGGCAGGGTACTGGCTAAACCACCGGGCTCGAAAACCTGGGACATCCAGTCCATCACGGGCCCATCATCATTGATGATCTGGCGCAGCAGCGTCACCACGTCGTTGGCGGTGGTCACACCGTAGAATCCTTCCCCTGCAGAGAGGTCCTCAACACCGGTGATGGTCGTGTTGGGTAGATGCGCAACGCTGTCACGGCCGCGCTCAAGGATATCGATCCCCTCTGTATCAAGGTAATCGAGCAGCGCTCGAACCGCTGCTCCATCTCCGGACCCAATCACCAGTCGCATCGTGTCATCGACTGTGAGCCGCAGCTCACCGCAGAGATGTCGGAGTGTGCCGGTCTCGGCGTATTTGCGATGCTGAGCGCGAATCGGGATAACGCGTTGCAACAACTCGGGGTATTCGGTTGCTACCTCGGCCAGGGCGTGCGCGAAGAAGAACTTGCCGATACCCGAGAAAGTGAATTCGACGTCGGCATTGACGGCGCGACCGTGCTCCACCGCAAAAAGTAATTCCCCGAGTTCCTGTTCCCAGAAGTCAGGCTCGATCACCTGACGGTGCATAATTGGAACCGGAGTGCCATCCAGGAAGAACTCCTCAACGACCTGACCGATGGCCGTAAAACATTCTATGGCCCGAACACGCCCCGGGGTGGCATCAAATAGCTCGACCGGGACACGCTCAGCAAACGCCGCTACTGAGGCCACCGGTTTACTTTGGTGATTGAGCAACATTCCGACCTGGGAGAGCCCGCGAATGCCCCGACCGTTTTTCTCCACGAACCGACCCTTTGTGACATAAGCTCCCAACAGCGGAGTGTACAGGTGGCTCATCAGCTCTAGGGCGAGCTCGCACAGTTCAGTGGTGAGTCGAAGTTTCTCAGCGTGTGCTTCGTTCATTGCTCCGTGGGCGAGGTGTTCCAGAAGGAGTGCTTGATCGCTGGCTGAGGTGACCGTCATGGCATCTATTGGATGTGACCAGGCCAGCTCGGCAGAACGCGGGAAGATTTCGCGGTGCAACGTGTTGTACAGACCCAGTTGTGCACAATAATCATTGACCCACTGCAGCGCATCCCCGGTGGCTTCTTCAATGGCACGGAATACTAATTGGGTGCAAATATTGTCGGAGGTGATCATCATTTGTGCCAGATGATCTCGCAAGCTGAGCTCGATGCCGGCCGACAGGTTGCGCATAACCCCTGCTTGTACACCAGCTTTGAGCGACGCATCAATCGGGTAGGTGTCGTCTAACGAGAGCTTCTGAGCATGCACGAGCGCTAAGCATGCCAACAACACACTAACTTTTCTGGTACTAAATGCGCCGATGACCTGATCGCCGCCCTGACCGATGCGCTGCCCCGAAGCGATCTCGCGGACTTCCCAGTGCATCGCAAAAGGGTAGGACTCAGTAATACCGCTAATGCGTTGTGCTAGCTGGTTCAGGTCCTGTGCCATGTGCCCCACGCTCAGTCTCGAGAGATTTGATCGCCAATCATTATCACACGTTAGCGTGGACGGCACGCAAGGCACATGTCCTTTAGTTGAAGCATGACCCCATAACGATATCTGAAATAGCAGGGTTCCCTTACGATAACAAGCTAGTCAGGAGAACCTTTACGCGAAGAATCAGCAGCGTTGTTGCAAAAAATCTCGGATCCATTCGGCGGTTTGTGCCATGCCGCCAAATGTATAGAAATGCACGCCGACCTCGCCCTGATACTGTGTTGCGGCGGTTTCCTCGGCCAGGTTATGCAGGAAGCGGTCTGGGCCGGCGCTGCCCATAAGATTAGCCAACGAGAACCCGTATTTTTTCACCACGCCCGCCGACGATGCGACCCCAAATCGACGGGCGTAACCCAGCAGCCGCTTAATGCCGGCCGGTCCCGGGACGCCAATACGAACCGGCACCGAAATCCCCAGGGCAGCCAGTTCGTTGAGCCACCTGGCCACAGGTTCGGTATCGAAACCAAACTGCGTGATAATCACTGACCGGAATTCACGTTCCGCCAACAGATCGAGTTTGCTTTTCAATTCACGGGCTAGCAGGTCATCGGCGATTTCTGGATGGCCTTCGGCGTAGCCTGCGACCGCGATTTCTTCGACCTCGTAATCGTCAAAGAGCTCCGATTCCAACATCTCCAAAGCTGAGCTGAAGGGCCCCATGGGCTCGGCGGGATCCCCACCGACGGCAAAGAGATGCCGCACCGCATCGACCGCGGCCAATTCGTCGAGGAACTTGTGCAGGTCGGTTTCGCTTTGTATGCGTCGAGCCGAGATGTGGGGTACGGGGATGAAGCCAAGTTCTTTGACCGTCCGGGCTGCGGCGACCCGCATCTGCAGGTCTTCATTGCCCAGAAATGTGACGTTGACGCGCGTCCCCTGTGGGATAGCGGGGGCAGCTTCCCGCAACGCGTCGACATCCTTGCCCGTCATCTCTAAAGAGAAGTCCCGCATGAGCGCGCAGACTTGGGTGGCATGACCTGAATCAGACATTGGTCCCCTCACTGTTGCATAATCACGACGGGGTAAGCCTTGCCAGAATTTGGCGACCGCACCATCGATTCCGAGCGGCAGGTCAGACGCCCTGGGTGGTTATACTTTGTACGCCGCAGGCAACTCCACCTTGCCACTGGGCAACAGGGCGTCCTCGTCGAGTACACGAATCTGCAACGCTTCCGTTTCATCCGCCCAGTCCGCGGTGATACCGACCTTCGAAGCGGCACGGAACCCAAATCGTGGGTAGTAGTGCGGGTAGCCGTACACCAGCACAAACGCTTCGCCATCTTCGCGGGCGAGCTCCAGCACGGCCTCAATGACCGCAGTCCCGGCACCCTCACCTTGATGCTGGGGCAGCACACCGGTGGGAGCAAGCATCAAACCGGGCTGACCACCCACCGTGCAACGGTGCAATAACGCATGCGAGGCGGCACTGGTTTCGAATTCGGAATCAGGAATTGCGGCGGTGAAACCGAGCACCGAATAACGAGAAATCCAATGCGTGCCTTCCTCGCGCAGCTCATCGACGAGATCAGCCTCTGCGTCCGTTCCGAACGCGGCTTCCAAGATTCGTCGTATCGACGCTTGATCTTCCGTCGAATTTTCTCGCTCACTGCGTGTTCGCCATAGGTGACCGGTGCGCCGCATTGCAACTCCTTAGTAGACAGTAGAGTGCATTGTATTGGAGCCCACACAGCTATTCAATGATGGGTGCTTGGCAAGCAGAGCATTACTTCGCTTGATCTCCCCTGCTTCGCGATAGACCAAGCCGATCCATGTGGCGTATATTGTGAGGCACATCACAATATCTTGCAGCGTGATGCTATTCCAATCGTTCAGTGCCTACATCGGGTGAGTTGGTAGACAAGAGTTTTATAGCGGCGCTACACGGTTGGCAGTTCATCTCATAACCTTTGGAGAACACCATGAGCGCATCGACTCGTGATGCTAGGCAACGTTCTGAGGAACGCCGCGTTCTAGCAGGCACCCTAGTAGGCACCACCATCGAGTGGTACGACTTCTTTATTTACGCCCAGGCTGCTGCCTTCGTGTTGGCACCCTTATTCTTTGAGCCCTTATCGGAAGAAAACGCTCCGCTAGCCCAGATCGTCGCATGGGCTTCCGTTGGGGTATCGTTCCTCTTCCGTCCGCTGGGTGCCATCGTCATCGGTCACCTCGGCGATAAATACGGGCGCAAGATCATGTTGGTCATGACCCTGCTCGGCATGGGCGTGGCCACCACCATTATCGGCCTGCTCCCCACCTACGCCACGATTGGCGTGGCAGCCCCGATCCTGTTGATCTTAATGCGCATCCTGCAAGGCTTCTCGGCAGGTGGTGAATGGGGCGGTGCTGCCCTGATGGCAGTCGAACACGCACCACCCAATCGTCGATCGCTTTTTGGCTCAGCACCGCAAATCGGCGTTCCGCTGGGCATGCTGTTAGCTACGTCTTTCATGTTCGCCCTGACCTCCGCGCTGACGGAGGAGCAGTTCATCGCCTGGGGTTGGCGGATACCGTTCCTTTCATCGGTCATCCTGATCGTCGTGGGCCATCTCATCCGGCGCGCAGTCGCTGAATCCCCGGTCTTTACCGAACTGCAAGAACGCAAGAAGAAATCTTCAGCACCCCTGCGGCAACTGTTGAGCAGTCACAAACGCCCGGTCTTCTTGGCGGCGCTGATCTTCGCCGGGAATAACGCCGCCGGCTACCTGGTGATTGCCTTCTTCGCCTCCTACGGAGCAAACGTGTTGGGCATGCCGCGCTCGGCGACCCTGATCGCCTCCCTCGTGGGTGGCGTCGGGTGGTTTATTTTCACCCTGCTGGGCGGTTGGCTTGGCGACAAGATCGGCAAGCGCACGACCTTTACGATCGGCTATGCCTGGATCGTCATCTGGTCGATTCCGATGTGGTTCCTGCTTAACACCGCCTCACTCACCCTCTTCACCCTTGCAATCGTTTTGCTCACGGTGGGCTTGGGGCCATCGTATGGGCCGCAATCGGCGCTGTACGCGGAGATGTTCCCCGCATCGGTCCGCTACTCGGGAGCATCCATTGGTTATGCCTTCGGGTCCATCATTGGGGGCGCGTTTGCGCCGATGATCTCCGAGATGATCCTGACCGCAACCGGTAAGTCCTGGATGATCGGACTGTATATCGCGCTGATTTCATTGGTCTCACTCATCGCGGTCCGACTGGTTCCCAAAAACATTGAAGGACGAAACCTCACCGATGATGACCACGGTGATGTCACCATCGAAGACCAGCCGAAACCCGATCTCGCCGCCGGATAAGGAGGCACTATGACTCAACACGATATTCCCCAACCGTGGACTCCGTCGGCGCCGCCAGCCGATCCTGGCCA
>CALBOC010000133.1 GCA_937896705.1 uncultured Micrococcaceae bacterium
TCTAGAGCTTGCTCGGCGGAATATTCTCGGGCGTTGAGAATCATGTCGGTAGCTCGGGGCAGGCCAATGATCCGTGGCAAGAACCAAGACAGGCCCAGATCGCCACCGGATAGGCCTAGCTTCACGAACGGGGCAGAGAACACGGCCTGCGGTGAGGCCAGGCGAATGTCACACGCTGCGGCCAGCGACATACCAGCCCCCACGGTGTATCCGTTGATGGCGGCAATCGTTGGTTGGTTGACGCGGGCAAGCGTTCGAACACAATCGATAGCATAGGTCAGCGCCTTTGAGAGTCTGCCCGCGGGGTTCTTCTCGTTGCTCCACGGCATATCCTCACCACCATCGAATGGCGTTTTGAGGTCCATCCCTGCCGAAAATGCTCGACCAGCGCCGGTCAGGACGATGACTTTGACGTCAGGATTATCCGAGAGTTCGCGAATGCTGGAAGCCCACTCGGTGAGAATCTGTGCGGTCAGGGAGTTCATGGACTCTGGGCGGTTCATCGTGGCGATCCCGACGCCGTTGCTGACGGATAACTCGATCGACATAGTGCTCCTTTGGTGGCAGCTGGTGTGAAACTGATGGTGAGGTAAGGCCTCTGGAGAACAATTTCTCGATGCCACCTGGAGTGCAAGTGACAGGGGAAGTTCACGCAGTTACTCTAACAATACGCAGCTTCTCACGTGAGGTGCACCACAGCGTCTTTGCCAGGTGAACGCATGGCTTCTGAGTTGGACCGTGCAGGCGGGGATTGGGATCCATAGAGGCCAAGTGACTGAGAACACTTGTCAGGTTCCTGTTGCAAGGAAGCTGGGCACTTATTTTCATGCCATGTCAGGGGTAAAATTAACCCCATCAGCATGACCATGTTGGTGAATCGAAGGACCTCAACCAAGGAGGAACCATGGGTTTCATTGGATGGATCGTTTTGGGTCTCATCGCAGGCGCAATTGCTAAAGCTATTATGCCCGGCAAACAAGGCGGCGGCATATTCGTCACCCTCTTACTCGGCGTGGTCGGTGCCGTACTTGGTGGCTGGATTGGCTCGGCCATCTTCGGGGTCGGAATTGATGAATTCTGGTCACTTGCCACCTGGCTCCTAGCTATCGGTGGGGCACTTATCGTCCTCTTCATTTGGGGTCTGATCACCCGCGATAAGGCAACAACATAGTCGAAAGACTGTCATAGAGCGCAATATGAGCTCTGATACGAAAGATCGGCCTGAACGGTACACCGTTTAGGCCGATCTTTTTCATGAAAACTATTTTCGAATCGTCCCGGCCGATTAGGGGATTTCCTTGAGCAGCACTCTGGAGCCAGTGATTCGATCATGTAGGCCTCGGCCTTCCCCGAA
>CALBOC010000134.1 GCA_937896705.1 uncultured Micrococcaceae bacterium
TGCTGATTTTCGGGCTGTGTGCCGGCGCCACCTTTCTCATCCGGCTCGCAGACATATCGCATGCCGATCTAGCCCTCGCCGCTGCGGTCTTGCTGGTGCTCACCGTAGGCAACATCATCGTCCTACCGGTTATGCTGCCGGTCATCCTCGAAGGCATCACGGTGGATGTGTGGCTGGTGACGCAGAACCTCTTGACTCAGATGATCCTGCCGCTGGCGGTCGGCATGTTGCTCAATCAATTCGTTGAACGCTTCGCTAATGCCATCCAGCCCTGGGCCGGGCGCATCTCAAATATCTCACTGTACGTGCTGATCATCGCCATTGTCATCGGCTATCTGCCAGCGCTTGCTGAATTCCAGGTGTGGAAAGCCATCATGGTCGGCACCTATGTTCTCTTGCTCTCGCTCTTCTTAGGTTGGGCGATGGGTGACGGTCACGGCCACCTCAAAGACGTTGGCGCACTGGGGACGGCACAGCGCGGTGTGGCTCCGGCCATGATCGTGGCCCAGGGCAACTTTGAGGACCCCGGGGTGTTGATGATTATTACGTTGGTCAACCTCGCCGGCGTCGTCGCCTTGATCATCGCAGCGAAAACATTCAGTCGTGACAACGCCGTCCAGTTGATAGAACCGGTGCCCATCAACCCGGCAAGACGCGCCAAGATTTGACCCGAGTCGTCTCGACGAACCCGGTGCGCAATTATTGCTTGTCGCAGTCGCGCAAGTAGCGTAGCGTCAAGATCATGAACGCCATATTCGACATGATCCGCAGCATTCGTTTCCGACGGGGACCACAGCGGCTGCTGGGCGGTATCGCCGGTGGGATTGCTTCGCGTACCGGAATGAACGTGTGGCTTCTTCGGCTCATCGTGCTGCTCTTATTCCTGCTCCCGGTACTCAGCTGGGGGCTCTACGCCATCATCTGGCTGCTCACCCCGTGGCGCGACAACAGCATCCCATTGGAACGACTCCTCGGCGGCAACCAACCGCCGAAGAACTAACCAGCCGTTAACGCATAAACGGTGGGCACCCGCTAGGGTCACCCACCGCTGAAATACACCGTGAGACTAGTTTGTCAGCCCCAGAATGGAGCGGGCTTCATCGGCGCGCTGGCTTGGCACCAGCACCTCGTAGCGGGACGCTTCAAGCCCTTGAGCAGAGGAGAAGTCGCGTTTTCCGCGGGTCATCGCGTGGCCGACAGCTCCGGCAATAGCACCGAAAATGGCACCTAAGACTAACGCTGTGATCACAATCGTCAGCCACCCGCCCAGGGCGAAAATGGCAAACAGCAGCCCGACAAATAAGCCAAACCACAAGCCGCTCAAAGCGCCCATGCCGGCGGCTTTACCCGTGGTCATCCGACCGGTGACGACTTCAACGGATTTCATATCGTGACCGACAATTTTGACACCTTCGACCGGGAATCCCGCATCCGAAAGCCGATCCACGGCAAGCTGGCCGTCCAGATAGTTCGTGACTTCTAAAATGGTCGTTAGGGGTGAGCCCTGTTGTTGTGATTGGGGAGCGTACTCTGACATATCAACACACCTTTCGCGTCGTGGTCGTTACATCGCGACTCTAACAAAGCCCTCTGCACGGCATAAGAATTGAAAGGCGTGCTGATCGGTCACCGGAAGCTAGGCGTCACTGTCCGACGGATTCTTGTCATTTCCCTTTGGACTCTTTTCCATGACCAGACTGTGTGAGCCATCCAGGTAGATGTAGATCAGGCCGGCCAGCACTGCGACTGCGGCCAAGGCAATGCCCCACATCATGATGTCCCCGGCCAGCAGTGCCAGGCTCTCCCCTAGGTCCTGACCCGCGATGAGCGCAACCACGAAGAGCACGGCGACCACCAGCCCGAGGGAAAAGGCGATCGCGGTGACGATCCCGTAGACCGTGGTGAGGAAGCGTTTCATAGTGTTAATCCTTTCATACCACGAAGATCGGTAGAAGGCCGGCTAGCAAGAGGATGGACAGCACAATGTGGGCGACAATCCAGATGAACGCGTAGCGAGCGGTTTTGTTGAAGTCAGACTCTGCGATACCCGTGGCGACGTAAAGTCCCAGCGCCAACGGTGGCGTCATGCCTTCCAGCGCTCCCGTCATGGCGGGCAATAACATAGCTAGCAGCAGCGGGTCGCCACCCAGTTCTGCAAACACGCCGATCATGGCTGCGCCCAGGATCGCGATCTGCGCTGAGCCGGGCAGAATCATGCCGAGCACGGCAAACAGTAGCGGGATCACTATGATGAGTAACCACAGCGGCACGTTCAGGGCGACGAAGAGATCCCGGACGGCATCATCGACGCCCATACCGGTGAATGCTTCAGACGTTGCATAGGCAAAGTAAATGGTGGCTGAGATCGGAACGACGACCTGCAGCGATCTGGCGAAAACATCGTAGAGCTCTTTGACTCCTTGTACGCCGCGACTAAAGTTTGATCGTCCAATCCATACGGCGTATGCGGCTGCGACGGCGGGGGTGAACATCAGTACGGCATTGGAGAACGCTTCGGCGCCGTCTTCGCCGAGGCGGTTGGTCAAAAACTCGGTTGCTTGTGAGTCGATGAACAGCGGGATGAAGATGACCAGCGGTAGCAACAGTGCCGACCAGCCCTCTTTGAGCGCCGGTAGGAATTTTGGCATCTGATCTTCGGGCACCGGCTGGACGTTATTCATCTTGGCCAACACGAAGAGTGTGATCAGACGCTGCAGGAAGAACCACGCACCGATGACATATGCTGCCAGCATCCAGGTGGTCAGGGAGATGTCATCTCCGGTGACGTCGTGATAGATACCAAACGATAAGATCACGATGCCCGATGGCGGGATGATATTGCCCAACATACTGGCTGACATCTCGGTGGTGGCCGCTAAATGCGGGGGAAATCCGGTGCGTTTCATCATGGGGATGGTGAACACGCCGGTAGCGGCCACGTTGCCCGGTCCCGTGCCGGACAGCGAAGCCATAAAAGCACTTGCCATGAGCGCCACATACCCTGCGCCGCCGGGCAGTTTGCCAATCAACGACAGCATGATCCGAATAATCCGATTGACCGCATCAGTGGCCTCAAAGATCACCGCAACAACCAGGAAAGCGAAGATAATATAGAACAGGTTGTTGCTGGCCGGATACAGTAAATAATTCCCGAACTCAGCCCATTGTCCCGAAGCAAGGACCACAAAAACGAAGGCCACCGCCATGACTTCGTAGATCGGGCGCCTGGCGAAAAGAAACAGAACGGCGATAAGGACAAAAACGCCGAGGAGTATCAGAAGTTCAACGGGCATATTTTTTTCTAACGCTCAGGTACTAGGTACGGGATTTATTGGGTGATAGTGCCAACAGCTCACTTTAAGTTGTGTGAATTTGGACGTGCCTCAGGCTACATCAGTTAGATCACATTTGCAGGATTTCATCGACGCTTATGCTTCGGTGCGTTATGACAGGGCAAAGCGCAGCTTCACAGCATGACGCCTCCCCCGCACTAGACTGTGCATGTCGCTCATGCCGCCGTCTAAAGGAAGTTTCGTGCGCACCTATCCGCATCATTTGACCACCGACCTGCCACAGCTTCCCGTCCCGCGTCTAGAAGAATCGCTGGAACGCTACCGCATGGCTGCTGCTGCGGTCCTTGACGCGAGTGCGGGAGCGGACGTCAATCAGGCGATCGCCGATTTTGCGATCGGGCCTGCCCCCGCGCTACAGGAGACACTGGAAGCATATGCCGACTCGATGGCCGAATCTGGTTCGAACTGGATGGCCGAACCGTGGCTTGAGCAGGCTTTGCAGGTTCGCGACCCATTGCAGCTGACATCGAATGCGACCTATCAACTCAATGTTCCTACTGTTTCGTCGGGTGCGGATCGGGTGGTTGAGCTGTTACAGCGCATCGGCACTGTCCACATCCACCAGGCCACACGCAAAACCGAGCCGGAATATGATGCCGACGGTCGTCGACTGTCCATGGACGCGTGGGTGAGCCTTAACGGTGGTATCCGCACCCCGAAGATCGACCAGGATGTCTGGGTGCGGGCTGGCACCGGGGCTGTGTATCGGACCGTTGGCCTGCTGTACTCTGGACGCATGTGGGAAGTTCCGCTCACCGGGGCTGATGGAAAACTGCTCACCACACAGCAGCTGCGCGCCTCGGTGGACTATGTACTGTCCCAGACTGAACTGCCAGCCCAGAACTTCGTGAGCATGGCCGCCCTGGGCTCTGCGACGCTGGCGATTGACCGGCCATGGGAGCAGGATGCGAACCGGTCGATGTACAACCGGCTGACAAACATGCTCTTTACCCTGACCCTGGATCCCTCGGCCGAGGATGCGGATGAAACCCTCCAGCGGTGGGCATTTTTGCCGGGTTACGCCTGGGTGTATAAGCCCATCAGTTACATGATGAGCCTGGAGGTCGACCTGCTGGCAGCCCACGTCGAGCATTCGGTAATGCACGCGGGCACACTGGCAACAGCGGTGACCCGCATGCAGCAAGTCAATCTCGAAGAACTAGACACCCGGCCTGACACGCAGCTGGGCCGCGCCCACGAACTCGTCTGGCAGGACGTCACCTATGATCTGCGGCCCTATCTGCAGCGCGCGATGAGTGTAGGCACCCGGTGTGTGACGGTGCGACGTGACGATCAGTTACCCTATGCCATCAGCGCGGATGCCCGAGCCCAGCTGATACTGATGATCGCCCAGCAGCTTACGTACGGACAGATTCGGGCCCATCAGCAGTGCTGCGATACGCGACATTTCCGTGCCGGCCGGTCCGAGACGATCCGCCCGGTCACGCTGGAAGCCGTCAACTTTGTTAGCAATCTCGTACTAGACCAAGCCACCGAAACGCAGCTGACCGCGGCCCTGGCCGCACATCGCGAGTGGATTCAGGCAGCAAAAACCGGGACAGCCTTTGACCGGCACCTGTTTATGCTGCACCACATTGGGCAAGAACTCGGTGGCGCCCGTTCGGAGCTGTTCACCGAGCACACGAAGGCTCGGGAAGATTTTCTCACGACGGGCACCACCCACGATACCGATGCCATCAGCCGAGCGGTAATTCCACCGAGCGTTGAGTACGGTTTTGGCGTGCACTACACCACGGTGGCTTCGGGCACCGAATACGTGATTACCTGGGGTGAGACAGCTACGCAGACCGAGGAATTCGTGCAGAACCTCGGCGTTGCAGCCGAGATACTGTATAACTTTCTTGCGGGCATTACGCCCATTACCTGAACTAAGGCCAGCAGCACTTGTCCCCTGAGTTCTGCTAATGAATGTCTATGATTTTCGTTCTCCCCGATTTGTGGCAATAAACGGGGTGGGTGGCACCCCGTTTACGTTCCAGTCCCCCAGCATGCGTTCTTTAAACACAGCCGGGTCATGGGTGGCCAGCGTTCGCGCGTTGCGCCAGTGCCGGTCGAGTTCTTGAGTGGTCGAGGTCGCAGATGCGCCCAGCGTGTCAAATATCCGAGTACTGATATCCAAAACGAATTTGGGCACCATAACGCTAGCGCGCTGCGCGGCCAGCGTCGCTTCTTGCAGGTTGCCCGTGTCAAGTTCCCGCCCAATGGCTCGGACCATTTCCTCAGCCGCACCCAGCTGTGCGGACAGCTCACCAATGATGCCTAGCATTTGACTGTCACTACGGGGGATATCGCCGGTGGACGTATTGAAAATCCTGGTACGCTCCCGCATCTGTGTCACACCATCTCGCAGCGCGGCCCGTCCCACCCCCGCCATCAGTGCCGCCAGGGATGCTTCATGAAAAATCGGGACAGGAGCTTGGTCCCGGTCGAACCCTAACAATGCCTCGACACCAGCCTCCCACATGGTCAAGGTACCGGTAGCGGTCATGCGTTGGCCAAATCCGTCCCAGTCATCTTTAACCTTAACGCGTGGTTGACGTACCCGCACCACAGCCAACGAGTCAGCGACTTGTTCCAGCGTCAAGCCTGCTTCTCCGCTGCGTCGTCTGCGCCATAGGACGGCCTGAGCCAGCGATTTTTCCAGCGTTGCACTGACGATGGTCCATTCAGATGCCAGCGTCCCGGTGGTGTAGTACTTTTCACCGGTGATACGAAGCGTCCCCGTGGGGTCTCTTCGAATAATGGTTTCCGAGTCTGCCTCAGGCGCATACTGGGATGACAGCGCGGAGCCGCCCCATTCGCCGGCAATGATGCGTCGCCACCACAAACTGCGGGTTTTCTGATCGGGGATGAGACGTAAATATTCTACGAATGCCAGATGACTGCGCCACATATGAGCCAGATTGGCGTCAACCGCCGCCAGATCTACCAGCATCCGTAAGACTGTTTCGTAATCAGCGCCTTCACCGCCATCTTTGTTTGGCACCGTGATGGCGCCCAAACCGACGTCGCTCAATTGTTGTAGTGGCACCAGCGGTAAGTGCCGGCCGGCTTCGCGAGCACGCTCGCCGCGGGCAATGTCAGCAAATACGGAAGCGTAGCGCTGGCTGAGTGCATCGTAGACTGCCGAAGTCATATAGTTATCCTGTTCCAGCTAAAAAATTCGCGCCTGGGATCCTCGAGTATAGACCCGGCGAATGAAGTGAAATGCGCGCTTGCGGCACACTCTGTGCTCCTTAGAGGCCAGATCTTCTGAGAAAGTTCTGACTATGAGACCAACCGAAAGTGAATAGGTCGGTCGGCTAAGTCCCTGCAGGCGAGCTGAAAGTCGACCCGCTCATCATCGCGTTTTCATCGAGGCAGTGATAGCAGGAGCTCCAGACGTGCTGTGCCCGTCCTCGGATTGGTGCGCCCAGGCGAGAGATCATCGCAGCCCCTGTTTGAGATAACGACATCATCGTAAATCCTCCATCGTTCCTGGCATGAGCACCCTTACCCGGTTTCCCGGAGGGTTGCTGCGGCGTCATCGAGCCAGATCTCTCGGCCGCTCTGGATGGTCTTACGTTTTGGACTCTACCTGCTCGTCGAACTTGGGCACCAGATGTGCTCCGCGTTACGTCATATTGGCCCGCAGTCGCTTCAGTTATCGAGGAGTCGTCCGTTGCCACGGCTGTCGAGACACATCGATGGCCGCCGTGGCAGAGTTGTTTGGGAGGTCGCTGTTAAGCGTCTTCCTCTTGCAAAGCCGCAACATCGGCGAGCTGTGCATGCGGGGTGTGCTCTGGGACGTCTTCATTCAGACGGAGGCCAGTCTCGGAGTCAAATAAGTGTAGATACTCGATGTCCGGTGCGATGTGTACGGTTTCGCCCTTCATCGGTGGCTTGCGTCCATCGACACGGACGATCGTAGGTTGGAGCGTCTCGAAACCTTTGGGGATGCCAAAGATATAGGCATCGGCGCCCAATTCTTCGGTCAAAATGACCTCCATCTCGAGGCCTCCTGCTTCCGGGTCGACGAGGCGAATATCTTCGGGACGCATGCCGAGGGTGACGGTGGATGCTGAGGTTCGTTGCAGTATCCCGTGTGGGATCTCAAAGCGTTGGTCACCGACTTCAACGCTTGAGCCGTCATGGTTGGCTGTCAGCAGGTTCATGGATGGAGAACCAATAAACCCTGCGACGAAAACATTAGCGGGCCGGGCATAGAGGTTGCGTGGGACATCGACCTGTTGCAGGATGCCGTCTTTGAGCACGGCCACTCGGTCACCCATAGTCATTGCTTCGACCTGATCGTGGGTCACGTAGACGGTGGTGACTTGCAGTTTTCTAGTGAGGGCTGCGATTTGGGTGCGTGTTTGAACCCGCAGTTTGGCATCAAGGTTGGAAAGCGGTTCGTCCATGAGGAAGACCTTTGGGGCTCGAACAATCGCCCGTCCCATGGCCACAC
>CALBOC010000135.1 GCA_937896705.1 uncultured Micrococcaceae bacterium
ACCATATCGACGCTTGCCCGGTGTCGCACCATCTGAGCTGGATTCTCTCCGTGCCGCAAGTAGCGTGGCGATGATTGGGGGTATTGCACTGGCGGCGAAGACAAACCCGCGATGGTTGCCCCAGTCCGTCTGTTGAGCGAGCAGTCCCAGGGGCACGGTGGCCACGGCGATGCCAAGATACCCGACGCAGTCGCGCACATAAGCTTTGCCCCGGGAGCATGCGAGGGCATGAAGTGCGGCCATGCCTTACGTTAACCCGTCGCTGTGGTGCCTGTCGATCGTCTTGGGCGCCTGATCCTTGTCCCGCGCGCTGGTGTTTTAACGGGAGAGCGGGACTCAGCGCGCATGCTCAGGTGTTGAACAACCTGAGGGGCCCAGGCGGTACGTGAACTGCTGGACTAACGTTGACAAACTTGCATCCTGGATCGGCACCTACGTCACACCTAAAGTTGTTGATAACTCAGTGTTGGCGACTTGTCAGGGGAGGATGGCACATGGCGAACTTCGTACTGCTCCATGGTGCAGCGTCGACGAGTTGGTTCTGGCATCGTGTGGTGGCCGAGCTCCATCACGCCGGTCATGTAACGGTCGCCCCTGATCTGCCGTGTGCCGACCCAGCGGCAGATCTGGGTACCTACGTTGACGTGGCATGTACCGCTGCCGAAACATTTGGACAGGCCCCGCTGACGGTTGTCGCTCAATCCCTGTCGGGGCTGATGGTACCTGCGCTCGCAGCTCGATTATCTGTGGCCCGTATCGTGTTGATCGCAGCGATGATCCCGCGTCCCAACGAAACCGGTATGCAATGGTGGGATGCCACCGGACAAGCGGAAGCACAACGTTCCTACCTGGAATCACTAGGCGTATCGGCGGAAGAGGCGCAGGAGCCCGAAGTCGTGTTCATGCATGACTTCGACGAGGATTTGAAAGCCGAGTCCATCCAGCACGTCCCAGAACAGTATCCCGGTCCATTAGAGACACCGGTGCTGTTTGACTCCTGGCCGAATGTGCCCACCCACGTGATCGCCGCCGAAGCAGATCGATTCTTTCCGCTGCCGTTCATGCGAAAGCTGGCTATGGACCGTCTGGGGATCGAACCGGATGTCATCCCGGGTGGTCACGCCGCGCCGCTGACGCAGCCACATGCCCTGGGACAGCTATTGCTGCAATATGAGTCCTGACGTTACCGAATGGAGGTTGCCATGATTACCATTACGAACCGCGACGCTGTACAGGAGCCGGATTCCATTACGGCACTTTTTACCGGAGCCGATCACCAGGCCGATGTCTCATTTTTCTGGGTGGATGCACCGGCGGGAGAGGGACAAGAGTATCACTGGCACCCTTACGCGGAAACCTGGGTGGTGCTGCATGGTGAAGCACAGATCGATACCCAAGATGAACAACAGCGTGCTTATCCAGGGGACATTGTCACCGTCTCAGCTCAGACGGTCCACCGGTATATCGCCGCCGGTGATGACAACCTCCGGATGATTTGCATCCACCCCTCGCCGCGAGTCATCGAAGAGTTCGTCTAGTGAGGCCACTGACGACGTGCGGGTCGAGGCTGCGGCAGCG
>CALBOC010000136.1 GCA_937896705.1 uncultured Micrococcaceae bacterium
GCGATCAACGACGCCGGGTACACCGTCGTCGACTATTCCTTCAACATATAAGGATTTGCATGACAACCGACACGACGGATTCCACCCGCGAAGTTCAACTCGATATCAGCGGCATGTCCTGTGCCGCGTGTGTTTCGCGGGTGGAACGTCAGCTCGAAAAACTCGACGGCGTCGAAGCCTCGGTCAACCTGCCGCTGAATCAAGCATTCGTCAAAGCCCCCATCGGCCTGGAAGATCAGGTGCTCGTCGAGGCGGTCTCCAAGGCCGGTTATGATGCGACCCTACCCGGTCAGCAGCAGACCCCGGAAAACCAAGATGATGAGCTGGAACCACCGACGGTTGATAACGCCCCCGGTGCTACAGAGCTGAAACCGCGGCTGATCGTCTCAGCGATCCTGACCGTGCCGTTGTTCTTGATTTCGATGTTCACGGCCTTCCAGTTCCCACACTGGGGCTGGGTGGCGATGGTGTTGTCGTTTCCGGTGACTTTCTGGGGCGGTTGGCCCTTCCACCGGGGCGCGGTCAAGGCCGCCCGGCACGGCAGTTCGACCATGGACACCCTGGTCTCGATCGGAGTGACCGCCGCGTGGGTGTACTCCACCGTGGAACTCGTGCTGCACCCGACCATGACCGCAGCGGCCGGCACGCACGACCACTCGCTGTACTACGAGACCGCCGGTGTGGTGACCACGTTCTTACTCTTGGGACGCTACCTCGAAGCTCGGGCCAAAAACCGGGCTAGTCAAGCCCTGCGTTCCCTGCTGAACCTGGCCGCGACCAAAGCCACGGTGCTCCGCGACGGGCAAGAAGTCGTTATTGATGCGGCTGACCTGCAGGTTGGAGATCAGTTCGTGGTCCGTCCGGGCGAGAAGATCGCAACCGACGGGTTTGTCGTCTCCGGCCAGTCAGCCATCGATACGTCATTGATCACCGGTGAATCGGTCCCCGTGGAGGTCACCGAACACGATACCGTCACCGGTGCGACCATCAACACCTCGGGGCGGCTCGTGATTCGAGCAACCCGGACCGGTTCAGATACCACCTTGGCCCAGATGGGGCAGCTCGTCTCCCGTGCGCAATCCGAAAAAGCTCCGATCGCCCGGTTGGCCGATCGCATCTCTGCGGTGTTCGTCCCGATTGTGCTAGTCATTGCCGTCGTGACGCTCATCGGGTGGCTCATCGCGGGCGATTCTGCTACCGCCTTCCGCGCCGCCGTGACCGTGCTGATTATCGCGTGCCCGTGTGCTCTTGGTTTAGCCACTCCGGTCGGCCTGCTGGCCGGCACCGGCCGTGCCTCACAAATGGGAATCCTCATCAGCGGTCCCCAGGTGTTAGAGGACTCGCGTGGCATCGACACCATTGTGTTAGACAAAACCGGGACCGTTACCAAAGGCGAAATGAGCGTTTCGGATTCCGTAACCTTCGGTCACCGAGAAGCCACCGACGTACTGGTCGCCGCAGCCGCAGTTGAACTGGGCTCAGAACATCCCATCGCACAAGCAATCGTGGATGCCGGCAAGGAAGTCGCTGTCCTGCCGGAAGTCACCGAATTTACCTCAACCGCCGGCGGCGGTGTGGTCGGGACCGTTGCGATGAACGGCGTGAAGCACCGCGTTGCCGCAGGTCGCTCGACCTTTATCACACAGCACACCGGTGAACTCAGCCCAGACCACCACCGAGCACTCGCGGAGGCCGAAGCAACTGGGGCCACGGCAATTTGGGTTGCGATCGACGGGAAGATCGCCGGGATCATCTCGTTACAAGACCAACTCAAAGAGACCTCAGCTGAGGCGATCGCTGAACTTCAAGACATGGGCCTGACGCCGATACTCCTCACCGGCGATAACCCCTCGGTAGCTCATCAAGTGGCCGCTGAGGTGGGGATAGACCCCGCCGATGTGTTTGCCGGAGTGCGCCCCGAAGACAAAGTGGACAAGGTCAAAGAGTTACAAGCTGCGGGTAAGACCGTGGCAATGGTCGGTGACGGCGTCAATGATGCGCCCGCACTGGCTCAAGCCGACCTGGGAATCGCCATGGGGTCGGGTACGGATGTAGCACGCGAAGCTGCTGGCATCACCGTCATGGGTTCAGCATTGACCCAGGTCACTCAAGCCTTGCAGCTATCACGCAAGACCATCCAGATTATCCGCACCAACCTGTTCTGGGCATTTGCCTATAACTCGGCGGGGATTCCGATCGCAGCGTTCGGCCTGCTCAATCCGATGATCGCCGGCGTGGCCATGGCTGCCTCGTCCGTGTTAGTTGTCCTGAATTCGCTGCGTCTCACGCGATTCGGGCGCTGATGTAGCACCGATCGGCGCTCCCTGATAATGGAATAAATTCCTCACTTGCCCAATTCTATGATCTATGTCACACTGTGTGAACGTTTCGCCACGAAGCGGGGTTGAACCGGACGCTACCGTTCGGACCAACTGCATCTCAGAACTATCAGGGAGGGCCACGTGCTGAAACTTATTACAATATTCCAATTATTTCTGCCAAAACCGCCTCGCAAAAAGATCACGACGCCAGACCTCATGGGGTTTGCGACCTACCGTGATCTTGGGACTATCACGTCCGACCCGTGGGCTGGATGGGTACTTCACGAACATCCTCGTAACGAGTCTTAGACCATACCCATTTCTGCCAGCTCGACGCTGCGTATCGGTAAGCCAATCACCCCAAAGGCTCCCGATGAGTCAAGCGCACTACGTCATCTCATTTCCTACCATGTATTTACCCCGGGCACTATTCGTCAGCCGATCTACCATCCGTGCTGCAACAGCTGCCGTCCGATGATCTGCATCCAGCATCGGATTCAACTCCGCGATATCCGCATGAACCAACTTGCCGGATGCCGCGATGTGATCAATAACCGCAGAAACCAGTGGCACCGGCACCCCATAGGGTGCCGGTGCACTCACGCCAGGCGCCGCTGCACCAGGCAAAACGTCTAGGTCAATGGTCAGATATACGATGTCGACCTGCTGCAGCAGTTGCGCAACCGACTGGCCGGCATCGCTTGGATAGGTAATCCATCGATCGTCGGTGACCCACCCGATCCCGGCTTGACGTGCGCGGTTAAACAGGTCGGCCGTGTTGGAAGCCTCGGCAATGCCCATCGCCGAGACCAAGGTGGAGCGACCAGCTTCAGCGGCCATAATTTGTGCAAACCCAGTGCCCGAGGTCGCGATTTCAGAAGGCCGGTTATCAAAGTGCGCATCGAGATTGATAATGCCAAGACGTGCATCGGGGAACGCACCCCGAACTCCGAGATATGATGCCCAGGTAATTTCGTGACCGCCGCCCAGCCCAACGGTCAACTTTCCCTGGCGCAGCAGGTGGGCCAGCGCCTCACCATAGCGTTGTTGCGCTGACTCAAGATCCCCATCGACCACGTGCACATCGCCACCATCAAATAAGGCAATATCGTGATGAACAGCAAGGGAACCCAGTTGGGCTCGGATGGCAGCAGGCCCCTCGGCCGCCCCGGGCCGTCCCTGATTCCGGACCACACCTTCATCAGAGGCCAGTCCCAACAGCGCAAACCCACTCGTTGCCTCATCAACCGGAGCAATCCGGGAGTGCCAGCGAGCATGTTCCGGGCCGGGACCATCATCGCGGCCGGTCCATTCGGGAAATTCGAAGTCAATCATGGTCTCTAGCCTAGTGGCGCGGCGTCACTTACGTTTCTTCTGGGAACCTGCCGACCATCTGCCCGATATTCAACCCGGGTAGTGCCTTGTTCAAGATGCGGTAATAGGCGAGCTCTTCGCGGTTGTTCAGCGGTGGTTTGACCGCGGCGCCCTCAGTACGCAGTTCTGCTTCGCTCACCTGTTCCGCGAAGTGCGTATTGAACACATCGTTCATGCCGGTGCCCTCACCGAATTTTTCTTTGCGACGCCAGAGGATGTCATCGGGTAACCAGCCATCAAAGGCACGTCGTAGCATCCACTTGGCGGGCCTGTCAGTACTTAGAAGCTTCCATTCCGCAGGCAGCGCTAGGGCGAGTTCAACGACGTCAAGGTCCAAAAAGGGCAGACGTGCTTCAAGACCGTGTGCCCCTGCGATACGATCGACACGTTGTAGCCCACTGATGTGCATTCCTTCGACGCTGGTCACCAACTCGTCGTGTAAGGTCTCACCGGTTTCGTAGTCGCCGAAGTACGCGTAGCCGGCAAATAGTTCATCTGCGCCTTCGCCGGCCAAAACGACTTTTACTTTCTCGGACGCGAGTCCGTTCACGAAGTGGTGCGGGACGGCACTGTGCACCAGTGACGGCTCAAAGGACTCTAGCTGCTCGATGACCTCCGGAACCAACGCGATAGCTTCTTCTGCGGTGTAGGTAAGCTCGTGGTGTTCCGTACCGGTGTGTTCAGCGACTGCTCGGGCAGCTAGGAGATCGCCGCTACCTGCCATCCCTACGGAGAAGGTCGGGAGCTTCCAGCCCCGTTCGGCAGCCAGCTTTGCGGCAATGGCGGTCACGATACTAGAATCCACCCCACCGGAGAGCAGCACCCCGACGGGAACGACCGCGTCCAGGGCTCGTTCCACCGAACGGATGATGGTGTCACGGATGGCATCGAAAACCCATGCCGGTGGTTCTTCATTTGGGGCGCGGCTGGTCAACAACACAGGGGTACTGGCGGGGAAGCGCGGCCCGGACATCAGCCCGTCGGTCGGAGTCCAGATATGGCCGGGCGGGAAAGGTTCGACCTCGGGGCGCCAGTCCTCGTCGAAGGCTTTGAGTTCCGATGCGAAAAGCACGGTGTCACCGCGTCGCGCCCAGTATAACGGTGCGACACCAAGAGCATCGCGAGCGGCAACGAATTGTCCGTCGGCAGTTGCAACGACCAAGGCAAATGTGCCCCACAATTGAGAGAACGCGTCCAGCCCCTGGTCTTCGTAAAGCACCAGCGCGGCTTCTAAATCAGCTTGCGTGCGGAACCGTCCTGCGCCAAGCTGCTGGTGAATTTGGCGATAGTTATAGATCTTGCCGTCACCGACCATCCACGTACCCGGCTGGGTACCAGCCACGGGCTGGGTGCCGTTATCTGGGTCAGTGATGGACAAATACCGCGACCCCAACCAGACCGGAGTCTCGGCCCCGGTCTGCTGGATGCCTACCCCATCGGGACCGCGGTGAGCGATGCGGTCGAGCATGCGTTGCACGCTTGATTCCTCGAATGGACCGTATGCTGCCACAATTGCAGACATGGGGTGCGTTCTCCTTCACGATGTGAACGGGCAAAGACAATTCGTGCCTGCCACTAATTCTATGAGGTGCGGCTCTTATTCTTCAGTGATGAATCCCTCTTCGAGCAAGAAATTCCAGGCGACGTCGGCTGGTTCTTCACCATGGACATCTACACGCTCGTTCAGGGCGGCCATGGTTTCATTGTCGAGTCGTTCGGTCAGCGGATCGATCAGTTCTTCAACCTGGGGATACTCGCGGTAGATATCTTTGTGAAACACTCCCGAGAGGTTGTACCGGGGGAAGAATAATTCATCATCTTCCAAGACGACCAGATCCAAGGCCGGAATGCGACCGTCGGTGGCAAAGACTTCACCAAAGAGACACTCACCATTGGCCGTTGCCTGATAGACAGCACCCAGATCCATGAGACTACGACGCTCATTGGGTGCAGGAGGCAGATCGTAGTGCTCCAGCATGGGTTCAAAACCATCGTTGCGAGACGCAAATTCCGCGTCTAAGCAGAAGGTCTGTTCTTCCTCGGCTACGTTCTGGATGTCGGACATCTTGGTGATGCCATATTCTTCAGCGTTTTCGGCGGTCATGGCCATGGCGTAGGTGTTGTTTAGTTCGGATGGCTCGGTCCAGACCATCCCATTTTCGGCCAGATCAGCATCGCGTACGGCCTCATACTGTGCCTGCTGATCCGGAATGGGATCGACGTTGCCCATATAAGTTATCCATGCGGTGCCGGTGTATTCCCATTGGAAATCCATGATGCCCTCCACCATGGCCATCCGTACACTGTTCGATCCGGGTACGTTGGTCAGATCTTCGGTGCTAGCTCCTGCTGATTCGAACAGGATCACCGCCATTTTGCCCAAGATGATCTGTTCGGTGAAGTTCTTGGAACCAACCGCTATTTGGGCGCCGTCGAGCTCCACCCCTTCCATAGGTCCAGCAAGCTGGCCACTGGGAACGTACCCACCTGCAGTGCCCAGACCGCACCCGGCTAACAGGCCGGTCAGACCGATGGCCGCGGTGGTCATCGCGAGGCGCCCTTTGTTCATGCGCTTCATGACAGACCTCCTGGTCTTACAAAGATTTCTAGTAACCGTCCGACCCATTCGACAGCCATCGCCAGGGCGGCGACCAGGATTGCACCGGAAACCAGGATCGAATAGCGGAACATCACGATCCCGGTTTGAATCAGCAAGCCGAGACCACCCGCATCAATGAACGTTGCAAAAGCACCGGCTCCGACCAGCAGGACCAGGGCGGTGCGAACACCGGTCATAATGACCGGGACCGCCATGGGAAGTTCTACCCGAAAAAGCACTTGTGACGATGACATGCCCATCCCACGGGCCGCTTCTATTAGCGACCCATCAACGCCGCGCAGTCCAGCAATGGTGTTGGCCAGCACCGGCAGAAAAGCGTAGATAGTCAATGACAACACGGCAATCCAGAACCCGAACCCGATGGCAAGCGCCAACAGCACGATGACCCCGATGACGGGTGCTGCCTGCCCCGCGTTGGCGATTCCCATAACCACTGGGGACGCACCCCGCAGGCCTTGACGTGTCAGCAAGACACCGACCGGGACCGCCGTCGCCACCACGATCAGCGCCGAGACCACAACAATCAGTAGGTGTTGCGAAGTGAGCACGCCGATATTGGACCAGGTGAGCAGCCGGGCTTCGATATCGTCGAATTCTGTGAGATTACCCCAGATCGTCCAGCCGATCAGCAACAGCGCCGTAAAGATTGGCAGCCCGATCAATAAGAGTTTGTCTTCTTTTGATGCCGCAGCAAGTCGTTGCCTCATGCTGAGGCCTCCTCCTGCATATCCTGCAAGTACTTCGTCACCGCATCATAGGTCGCAACGCCTTGATAGCGGCCACGTTCGGTAACCATAGCGCCCCCATGACTGGAGGACAGCATCGAGTCCAACGCATCAGTCAACGTGGATCGGTGATCAACTACCGTCTGCAGTTCAACATTGGGCATCGGCACGGTCTCGTGATTTCGAAGCGTGCGCAAAAATACCCACTCTCTTGGCCGATCTTTCTCATCCAACACCACAACTGACTGTTCACCAGCATCTTCCACACGCCGAATAACCTCAGCGGTGGATTCCCCTACCCGGCAGGTTTGGGGTTGATCAAGTGAGATGTCTCGGACGCGCGCTAGCGAGAGCTGTTTCAGTCGCGATCCTGCCCCGATGAAATCGGCCACAAAATCATTGGCCGGTGCACCAAGAATCGCTGCGGGTGTGTCGTATTGGGCAATCTGTGCGCCCTCTTGCAGGATCAGAATTCGGTCACCGAGCTTGACAGCTTCGTCGACGTCGTGGGTGACAAAAACAATGGTTTTCTGCAGTTCTTCCTGGAGGATGAGGAGCTCGTCTTGGAGCCGCTGGCGGGTGATTGGGTCGACCGCGCCGAAGGGCTCGTCCATCAAAACCACCGGTGGATCCGCAGCGAGGCCGCGAGCAACCCCCACGCGTTGTTGTTGGCCGCCAGACAGTTCGCGCGGATATCTGTCACGATACATATTGGGATCCAGGCCGGTCATCTCTAAGAGTTCATCGACCCGTGTGCTGATACGTTGCTGATCCCATTTGAGAAGTTTGGGCACCAGCCCGATATTGTCGGCTACTGTCATGTGGGGCATGAGACCGCCCCCTTGGATCACATACCCGATGCTTCGACGCAACTGGGTGGGGTCTCTGGTGGTGATGTCGTCACCGTTGATCAGAATTTTCCCGGACGTGGGTTCAATCAGCCGGTTAATCATTTTCAGGGAGGTCGTTTTGCCACAACCGGAGGGCCCCACGAACATCACCATTTCCCCGGCGGGCACGGTCAGTGACAGATTCCCGACGGCCGGCTGTTGTTGTCCCGGATACTTTTTTACAACGTCGACCAACTCAATCTCGGCGCCAACATTGGACTCTTCATGGTGCTGACTCATGCGTTGATCCCCTTCGAGGTGGTGAGACGTGCGACTAATATCAACAGGGCATCAACGATCAAGGCGACGAGGATGATGCCAAAGGTACCCACGAGGGCATAATTCAAGGCGTTGGCTCCGCCCACCTGAGCCAAACCGGTGAAGATGTAGGCACCCAGCCCGGGGCCTAAGACGTAGGCGGCGATGGCGGCCACGCCCATCGACATTTGAGCCGAGACCCGTATGCCGGTCATAATGACAGGCCAGGCCAGGGGCATCCGCACCCGCCAAAACACTGAGGCCCGACTCATGCCTTGTCCCAAAGCGGCTTCGGCGACCGCGGGGTCGACTCCCTGCAGGCCAACCACCGCATTGCGCAATATGGGCAGCGTGGCATAGAAGACCACCACCACAACGGCAGGAACGGTACCAATACCCACCAGTGGTATGAGCAGCCCAATCAGGGCAAACGATGGGATAGTCAGCCCAATGGCTGAGACCGCGTTGGCCAGTGGTGCTAAGGGACGATAGCGTGTCACGATCATTGCTAGAAGAATCGCGATAACGGCGGCGAGCAGGACTCCTTGAATGACCAATGAGGTGTGCTGATACGAACGGAAAAGAATATCGTCCCATCGCGAGCTGATGAACTCGAGCACCTGTGGGCCTCCATTCGAAAGCGGCAAATTCTTCATGTTTTTTGCTAGGTATATACCGCCATCTTAGAACAAACCGTGGCATAACTAACGGAAGCTGGCGAAATAGCCCTTCGCCTGAGCAGGCTTAGTTTGGGATTTCCCAGAGTATATTCACGTGAAGAACATCGTAGCTACGCAAGGCAGCTGACCACCGGGGACACTGTGGTCAAGCCTTCACCCTCAAGAACCGAGTATTATGCTGGAAGACACCTTGACTATGTCAGCCGAGTGTTTGGAGCCGCATGACAGATCGCCCTCCCACGTTGCCCGCCTCAGTGGATCCTGCCACGGTCGTGCGCGGTGATTTCGGTCCGCATGATCATCCGATTCTGGGTTCACCGGACCGGGCACCGGAATGGCTGGGGTTTCACGTATCCGAATATGGTGACGGTTACGCGCGGGCGCACATGCGGGTCCGGGCCGATATGCTCAACGGTTTCAACATCGCCCACGGGGGCATGATCTTTGCTTTTGCCGACACGTGTTTCGCGTGGGCGTGCAATAACCCCGACGGGGACGGCTCGGTGGTCACTGTGACGCAGGGGGCTGACGTCAATTTCCTGTCCTCCCCCGCAGAAGGGGCCTTGCTGACCGCGATCGGCGTGCGGCACTCAACCACCGGTCGCTCGGGACTGTGTGATGTCACCGTGACCGACGATCAGCAGCAAGTGGTCCTAGAGTTTCGCGGCCGGTTCCGCACAGTGACACGGCGCTGAGTAGAAAGGTTGATGCACCATGGCGAAGGGTTCGGGCGGATGGAAACGCGGCCTATCGAGAGCAATCCTGACTGCCGCCGGGACCACGTTGACCGCATCAAGTGAAGACGGCAGCGACCCGTACTTCCCGTCTCAGGCGATCTACTATGCGAATCATTCCTCAAACCTGGACTTCGTGGCGATCCTGGCGGTCGTCCCCAAGGATCTACAGCCGCACGTGCGACCCATCGCGGCCGCAGACTATTGGGGTAGAGGCATTCGGGGTGCCGTGGCCCGCGGTATTTTCAACGCGCACCTGGTGCAACGCTATAAAGACCGGCCCTATACGCGCGCTGATATGCGCGTCACGCTGCGCACGGATTCCGGGAGCTCCCCGAAAACAGCGCAACTGGCCGGAATGACCGACGTTCTCGACGAAGGCGACTCACTGATTATCTTCCCGGAAGGCACCCGCGGTCCCTCCGATCAGGTCGCAACCTTCCACGCCGGGCTCTACCGGCTCGCTCGACACGCGCCGCAGCTACCGGTGGTGCCGGTGACGCTGAAACACCTGGGACGGGTCCTACCTAAGGGCGCGATTTTTCCGCGTGCGCATCCCTCCCAGGTCATCGTCCATCACCCGATCTATCTGGGCGAAAACGAATCCCAGGAAGCGTTCTTAGCCCGCGCGCGGCAGGTTATCGCAGCGGAACTGCAACGAGAGGGTTAGTGGTCGACCTTCGATGCGGCAGCTTCGTCGAGGTAAAACGTGCAATCGCCGTGCATCTGCAGGGATGAACCGGGGCGTTCTTCGGCCGGTGGTTCTTCCAAGGAATCCCGAATCGCGTTGGCTTTAGCTTCCCCGAAGGCCATCAGAATAGCTTGGCGGGATTTCAAGATGGTCCCGATCCCCTGGGTCACGGCCAGCGGTGGGACTTCTTCTACGCCACCTTCAAAGAACCGGGAGTTGTCTTTACGGGTCAGTTCGGTCAAAGCACCCACGTGCGTCGGGGCATCAAAAGGCGTGCCGGGCTCATTGAACCCGATGTGGCCGTTGCGACCGATGCCCAGCAGCTGCAAGTCGATGCCGCCTGCTTCGGCGATTTTTTCGTCGTAGTACCGGACGGGGCCTTCGGTCGAGTCATCGCTGGCCTCTGGAATGTGTACCTGCGATGGTTCTACACCTAACGGCTCGGTGACCGTACGGGTGATGACCGCGTGATAGGACTCAGGGTGTTCCCAGGACAACCCAATGTACTCATCCAGAGCAAAGAACTGCAGCTGTGAAACGTCGGTATTGTGCTCTTGGATCTTGTCTGCCAGCAGCGCGTAGGCCAGTTCCGGTGTGGAGCCGGTGGCAACACCGATGACGGCGTTGGGTTTTTCTACGATGAGGTCATGCATCCGTTGTGCGACTTCTTCGGAGGCGTGTTCTTTATCGGGCAGAATTTTGACTTTGACCATTGTGTTGTCCCCGTTTCGATACGTTACACCGGTTAAGTGTACTGGCCCACTGGCGTATCGCCTATCTTCCCCATCCGTGCGCGCCGCATTTTTCAACTGATCCTTCAACCAAACGTGCGCACCGCTGACATCCCTACCGGTCGAGGCCCCGCACGACGAGGGCATCGGCGACATCGTCGGCATGTTTTAGCGACAGCACCAGCACGGGCACGACCCAGGACCAGGGAGCCAACCGGACCCCGCGGGCGCGCTGGGCGTCCCGGACCTGGCGGATGAATCCGACGATTTGGCCAAGTGCCGACAGCATCAGCGCCACCGCTAGGGCGACCTTATAGGGATTAACGCCCAAGGGCTTCAGCGGGGTGGTCAGCCGCTCGACGGTCGCAATCAAATGCTTGATCCGCGTGGTGCGGGTGAATAACTGTGCCGCCAGAATGATCGTGGTCAGTCGGGCGATGACGGTCGCGGCGACTTCTGGCTCATTGAAAATCAGCTGGGTGATCAGCAAGAAAACTAGCAACAGCGCCATCCGCAACACGTCGGTGCCCAGGATGCGCACCGGAAGACGGGCCGCGAAGTAGCCCAGCACCGGGATGGCCACCACCGCCACCGACCAATACGCATTGGGCAGCATAAACAGCGCAACCGACCCGATGGCTAAGCACAGCAGTTTCAGCCAGGTTGGGGCGCGGTGAACGAATGACTCGGCCGGGTAGTACAGGGAGAGCATTAGGCAACGTGCTCCAGGTACTGGCCGATACTGTCGTGACCGCGATGGGCGACTTGAGCATCGTGCACCCAGACAATGTCGTCACAGCGGGCGGCGAGTTCTAAGTCGTGAGTGATCAGCACGAGCTGACGGTCGGAGGCGGCAAAGAGTTGGTCTGCCACAAGCTTGGCGTAGCGGGCGTCCAGCATGGTCGTCGGTTCATCGGCGATCAGCACATCGGGGCGGGTCGCCAAGACGGACGCGAGCGCGAGCCGTTGCAGTTGGCCCGAGGACAAGGACAGCGCCGGACGGTCAGCCAGGTCGAGCAGGTCGTGTTCGACGAGGACGGCTTCTAGTGTGGCTTGGCGTTGGTCTTTGGGCAGGTGACGCAGCGAGAGTTCGATGTCTTCGGCAACCGAGGGCATAATGACCTGGGCCGCAGCATTGGCGACGATCATCCCTACCCGACCGGACAGGGCTTTGCGTCCGATGGCGACTTCGATGCCCTGGATCTTTGCCGAACCGGTGTAGTCCAGCAGCCCGGCAAGGACTTTGGCCAGGGTAGATTTGCCCGACCCGTTTTCCCCAATGATCGCCGTCGTGGGCTTATCGAGGGTCAGCGAGACGTTGTTGAGCAGGACCGCGTCATCGGGTTTGACGGTGACGGTCACATTCGAAAGTTCGATCATAGTTTCCTGATTAATACCGCGACACCCATGCCGCCGGCAATTGCTGCGGCGGTCACGGCGAGGGTGCCTGAGGGTGAGGTGTGGAGTTGTTCGAGGGTGGTTAAAAATGCGATCGCACCGGAGGCCGCCCACGGATGCCCATGCGCTAGCGCCCCGCCGCGCTGATTGACCGTCGAAGCCTCAATGCCCAACCGCTGGCACACCGCTAGTACTTGGGCCGCATAAGCTTCGACAATATCGATGACTCCGAGCTGTTGGACAGCCAGTTCATGAGCGGCCAAAAGCGTTTCGATGGCCGGTGCTGCGCCGAGTCCGGGCAGGGCCGGGTCAGCTCCGACGAGCCGATAGTCGACGACTTCGACCCCCAAGTGGTCGTGTTGGGCTGTCTCGGGCGCCAGCTGAACGGCGGCTGCCGCATCGGCGATCCGAGCTGCAGTCAGTGCGGTCACGGTGGCTTGTGGGTGCTCTGTGACGGTGCCGAGACGACCCAGCAGTTTCTGAATGTCGCGCGGGCCGTCGTCGCGGTGTTGCCCCACAATCCACTCCGACGGGTGAGCCATGGCCCGGTTGTGGCTTTGCAGCGCGTAGTCCTCTTGAGCTTGACGCGTCAGCCCGCACGTGGCGGCGAGTTCGTCGGCGGCGGTGGTCATGTCTGGATCTGGGTGGCCGGCCGGGGTGAACGCGGCTTGGGTGCGCTGTGTATCAGGCCAGGCTGTGGAGGGCGATTCCGTGCCGCCTGCAGCCACGGTCTGGCCGGTAAGTTTCGCGTGCGCAGCCGCCTGACCGATCGCGACCAGGCTCGAACCGCACTGGGCGTCCATGGTCACTGCGCCAGCGGGCCGCCAGCCTGCGGCCAACCCGGCAATGCGGGCGATATTGCCACCGGGGCCTACGGTGTTACCAAACATGATGACCTCCGGCGGGACGGGCAGGGCAGCAAAAACGGTCGCGGCCAGTTGGTCATCGGTGAGGTCAGCTTGGCCGCGATGCCAACCGGTCACTGCGGTGCGGGCCCCTGCGGTGACAACAATGCGGGTCATAGTACCTCCGGGACGACTCGCCGGATCTTACCCGTCACTGTTCGGTCCAGCCGGTCGACCGTATGCCATTGCACGGGTTGGGCGGCTTTGGGTAGCCGCGAGCGCACCCAGACACGCAGTCCAGCGATCTCCGGGGTGCCTTCCACCCATGCCACCACACGCTGACCTAACCTGGCATCCGGTTGGCCCAGCACCAGACTGGCGGTCACTTCAGGATACTCGTTGAGAACGCTCTCGACGTCGGCTGGCACGACGGTGGCGCCAGCCGTGAGGATCGCATTGTCTGCTCGCCCGCAAAAGACCAGGGCACCGTCTTCGGTTTCGTATACTTGGTCGCCGACGGTTGTCCATTCGATGCCGTCGAGAGTGGCGCGGCGTAACGTCCCGCCCAGCACGTGGCTGGCAACGTGCGGGCCGGCCACCCACAGTTGCCCATCAATGATCTTCGTGGCGACCCCCGGGAACGGACGCATACCGTCGCCGCTATCCCATGCGACGAGACTTAGCTCGGCGGCACCCACATAGCTGACAATGCGCAGGCCCGCCGCTTGGGCTCGAGCGGCGAGGGCGGGGTCGACTCGGTCACCGCCGACCAGCACGGTTTCTATCGTGCTGGGTTCGCCGGCTTCTAAACATTCAACCAAGCGCTCCAACCAGATCGGGGTGACATGCGCAGCGAGCGCACGCGCTAATCCGGGCTCCTCGGGTGTTGGGATGACCAGGTCAAGCTCCGATTCTTGAGCCCACGCGGCTGAAAACAGTGCGATAGACGAGACCTGGTGCACCGGCATCCACAGCCCGTCGCCCGGAGCTAGCCCAAGTTGGGTGTCGAGTGGCTTGAAGGCAACCCGCCAGCTTGCGGCGCTGCGGACCACGACTTTGGGCGCTCCCGTGGTGCCCGAGGTCAATGCTGCCCAGGCCGCATCGTCGGGCAGCGAGACATCGAGCAGCTCACTGGCCACCGGCGTCCGGGGATCAGTAATCAGCGGCACCCCGTCCTCGGCACGAATACTCAGCGCTTGGGTGAGCGCATCTAGGGCGTTCGGGACGTCAATGACTGACAAGTTCGGGCGCTGCGGCACGTTTTTGTTCTCTTTCAAAGGCGCGCGGATAGGCGCGGTACAGTCCCATCGTCACCAGGGTCGCCACTGCGACTTTGAACAGGTCACCTGGCAAGAACGCTAGGGACGTGATGATGGTTTCGCCGATGCTCAGTTGCGTTAGCCAGGCTTGCACCGGGATACCGAAGAGGTAGATGACCAGCATGCCACCCACTAACGTACCGACCACCACGCGCCACCACACCGGGCGACTGCCCACGATCAGACCGATAATGATCGGAGCGACCAGCCAGCCGATAAGGTAGCCGGCGGTTGGGGACATAAAGACGCCGATGCCGCCGCGGCCTCCGGCCAGGAGCGGCAGCCCGATAGCCACACCCAGCAGGAGCAGTCCCATCGATGCCGCACCGCGCCACGGTCCCAGCACCGCGCCGGCGAGCATGACGCCCAGGGTTTGCAGCGTGATCGGTACCGCGCCGCCGATGCTGATGGCCCCAATCAGGCCCATTCCGGCGGTCAGTGCCGCAAACACCGCGATGCGCGCTATATCTCTGGCCGACATGTTGCTCCTTAGGGGAAAGAAGTGGTTGAACACCGTTCAATGAACAGTGTTCAGGATAGCGTATTGACCCCGCATCGCCAACTACGCCCCGAGTTCATGACATTCCACCACATCATCCGCGGTCGGGGAAGTACGATTGATAGATTGAGCCCATGAGCGATCTTGGTTCTCTCTTGCAGCGTCTGGATGGCGCCGGTTACGGCAGCTACAAGCAATTGCGCGGCACCCACCGGTTGACCGAGCAATTCGAGCTCAGCGTTGATCGCGTCCAATCGGATCCGTATGCGCCGCCATCCCTCATCCAAGTACACATCCCGCTTGCCGCGACCGGTATCGCCGCAGAAGTGGTGACCGGGGACAGTGCCGTCGCAGTGGCGGATCATCTCACCCGGCGCGTGGCACGTGAGCTGGCTGACCTTGCTCCGCACGGTGGCAAAACCGGTGGTGGGCTGAGCATTGATGTTCCGGGGCAGCAGGTACTGGAGCGCTCGTCGGTCGTCTTCACCGGTCAACCTGTTTCCAGGGTGACGGTCCGCATGGAAGCGGCACTTCCGGCACAAGGCCGGCGCATCCGCGGTCGGACCGCAGCTACGCTATTGACCAAGACGCTCCCCAAAGTCCTCGACGCAGCACTGTTGCAGCTCGACCACGCCGAGCTCGATGCCGCCGTGGCGCTCTATGCGGACCAGCTGCGCCTGCGCGAGTTGTTAGTCGAGCACGATCTGGTGGGCTTTGTAGCCAACGGATCCATGCTGCCCCGTGCGGCAGGCAACTCGGATCTGCCAGCGCACCAAGCCATCCCGTTTGAGACACCGTCGTCATTGGAACAAACCTTTGACCTGCCCTCGGGACGAACGGTGACCGGCATGGGTCTGCCGCGGGGCGTCAGCTTGATTATCGGTGGCGGGTATCACGGCAAGTCCACCCTGTTGCGCGCGCTGGAGCGCGGCGTGTATAACCACGTGGCCGGGGATGGTCGGGAGCTTGTCATCACGGTCGACGATGCGCTGGCGCTGCGTGCCGAAGATGGGCGCAGCGTGGCCGATGTCGACATTTCCACCTTCATCGCCGACCTGCCGGGTGGCACTGACACCACGCGGTTTTCGACGACGAATGCCTCTGGGTCGACGTCGCAGGCGGCCGGTCTGATGGAAGGTTTGGAAGCCGGTGCCACAGCGTTCCTCATTGATGAGGACACCTCAGCCACCAACTTTATGATTCGTGATGATCGGATGCGCCAACTGGTGCCGGCGACCAAAGAGCCCATCACCCCGCTCCTGGACCGAGTCCGTGCCCTGTGGGAAGATCACGAGGTTTCTACGGTGCTGGTCGCCGGGGGTTCTGGGGCGTTTATCGACGTGGCCGATCGGGTCTTGCTGCTGGACCATTATCGCGTAACCGATATGACGGAACGCGCCCAACAACTGGCCGAACCCATTGCCCCTCAGCAGCCCTTTCCACCGGCCCGGCACCGCATCTTGCAACCGACACGAAAGCCTCACGACCTGCAGTCGAGTGGTCGCTCGCGCGGCCCGAAACCGCCCCAGGCCAAGGGAACGCATGCGATCCGGCATGATCGAAGCACGATCGACCTGGGGGCGCTGAGCCAGTTGGTCGATCCGTCTCAGACCAATAGCATTGCGGCCATCATCGCGCTGGTGGACTCTCGTGCAGACGGGCGGCGCACGCTGGTCGACCTGGTTAACGAAGTGTTCGAGGAGATCACCGTCGAGGGGTTAGAGACCATTTCGCCGCACAAAGGACATCCCGGCAGGTTGGCCGCCCCACGACTTGCCGAGGTAGTGGCAGCGATCAACCGAAACCGGGATGTGTTGGTTGTTGAGTAGGCGCTAGGCGCCCCAGGTGGCGTATGGCTTGTAATCGTCGGGCAGGACGTTGAGCAGGTGGTCTACCTCGCCGTCCGATACCGCTTCCATGAGCACCGAAAAGGCCGCATGGGTGCGTTGTTGGCTCTCGTCCAAGGCGGTGTCGAGGCGTTTTCCGACTCGACGCACCATTTCGGACGCGTCGAAACGCTCTTTGACTTCGGGAGCGTTGCCGGTCAGCACTTCGGCGTATTCTTTGGGGAGCTGGGCTGCGAAGGCTTCGCGCTCTTCACCCAGGTCACGGTAGGCAAGCACTTCTAACAGCGCGATCACGGTGTCATTGGCTTCTTCGAATGAGTCCAGACCGGCGCGTTGTTGAACGCGTTCGGTAATTTCGGTGGGTTGCATAGTTTTCTCCTTGGCTTAGCGGTCGA
>CALBOC010000137.1 GCA_937896705.1 uncultured Micrococcaceae bacterium
TGGACCTGCCAGGCGTCTACGCCATGACTGAGATCGGCCACGGCTCTGACGTGGGCAACATCGGCACCACTGCCACCTACATTCCTGAAGACGACGAATTCGAAATCCACACCCCGTTCAAAGCCGCCTGGAAAGAATATCTTGGCAACGCCGCCCTCCACGGCAAAGCAGCCGTCGTATTCGCCCAACTCATCACCAACAACGTCAATTACGGGGTGCACGCCTTCTTTGTGCCTCTGCGTGATGACGACGGCCACTTCCTGCCGGGCGTTGGCGGTGAGGACGATGGGGTCAAAGGTGGCCTTAACGGCGTCGATAATGGACGGTTACACTTCACTAAGGTCAGAATCCCTCGCACCAATCTGCTGGATAAGCTCGGGCACGTCGACCAGCACGGTGACTACACCACCCCCATCGCATCATCGGGCCGGCGGTTTTTCACCATGCTCGGTGCGCTCGTCCAGGGGCGTGTCTCATTAGCCCTGACCGCAGCCAATGCCTCCGCACTGGCGATCACCGGTGCCATTACCTATGGCAACCAACGCCGCCAGTTCAACGCAGCCTCCGACATCGAGGAACAAGTACTGCTGGACTACGGGCTGCACCAACGTCGCCTGATTGACCGACTCGCGCGCACCTATGCCGATATCTTCACAACCAACGATCTCTTAGTAAAATTCCATGAGGTCTTTTCGGGTCAAGACGATACCGACGAAAATCGGCAGGAACTGGAAACCCTAGCGGCCGGTATCAAAGCCGTCACCACCTGGAACGCGATGGACGTCTACCAAGAGGCCCGCGAAGCAACCGGAGGAGCCGGCTACATTGCCGGCAAAAACCGGTTCAACGCGCTGCGCGACGACCTTGATATTTACACCACGTTCGAGGGTGACAACAACATTCTGCTGCAATTAGTGGGCCGTCGTCTGCTCGGCGACTACTCCCAAGAATTTGCCGATGGCTCATTCAAGGTGTTGACGCGTTATGTTGCAGAACGAGCCGAACACAGCCTGTATCAGCGTTCCGGGCTGCGTCGTGTCGTTCAACAGGTAACCGATGTCGGTTCCGATAGGCGTTCCGCAGCGTGGCTGAAAGACACCGAAGTCCAACGCGAACTTTTCAGCGACCGAGTACGGACCCAAATTGCAGAAGTTGCCGACGCGCTGCGTCCCGTGGCCAAAAAACCACAGGCAGAACAAGCACGGGTCTTCAATGAGAACCAATACGACCTGATCAAAGCGGCCAGATCCCAGGCAGAATTACTCCAGTGGGAATCCTTCACTGATGCACTAGAACGCATCGAAGACCAAGACACCCGAAAAATTATGACCTGGCTGCGGGACCTGTTCGCCCTGTCAACAATTGAACGAGACTTAGGCTGGTTCATCGAATATGGCCGCATCTCGCAACAGCGAGCCCGGACTCTGCGCCAGTACACCAACCGACTAGCCGCACGTCTTCGCCCCCACGCTCAAGACCTCGTCGATGCTTTTGGGTTCAACCAGAACCATTTACGCATGGATATTACCAACGGCAGCGAACAACAACGCCAGGAAGAAGCCCTGGAGTACTATCGTCGGCAACGCGCTTCCGGCGAAGCCCCGATTCCTGAGAAGGTACACCGCGCTCGCCAGAGCTAACCAGGCTCGCGAGCTTCGCCACAGCGTGTCATTGCGTGCGTAACGCGCAACGACACGCTGTCGTTTTCCGCCCTGTCACCTGGTTGAATAAAGGGCATGCCACATCACGCACCGCTGGATAACATTCACCTCACCCGCGACGAAGCCTATGCTCGGGCCCAGCTGGTCACTCTAGACAGCTATGAGATCGAGCTGGACCTGTCCAACGCTACGGACCTCGATGCTCCGTCGTATCCGGTGACCACGACCATTTCGTTTCGTGCTGCCACCAGAGGCACCGAGACGTTCCTAAATTATCTAGGTGCTTCGGTGGAATCCGTCATTTTGAACGGCACGGCGTTAGATGTCACTGAAGTCGTGGGCAGTGCGCGCATCGCGCTACCCAACTTAGCCCACCAGAACCACGTTGTGATCCGCTCACAGAGCCTGTATTCGCACTCCGGTGAGGGTCTGCATCGCTTTGTGGACCCGGTGGATGGGCAGGTGTATCTTTATTCGCAATTCGAGCCAGCAGATGCGCGACGGGTGTATCCCAATATGGAGCAACCGGACCTCAAAGCAGCATTTCAGATCCGCCTGGTGGGTGATGCCACGTGGACCCTGGCCTCTAATGGCGCAGAGAGCCACCGAGAACACTTGTCACACGGCCTGGTGCGAGTGCATTTTGCAGCCACGCAACCCACTTCGACTTACCTCACGACCTTCCTTGCCGGTCCCTACGCACATTTTACCGACACCTGGTCCGGCCACGCCGCCAGCGGTGCAGAACCAATAGACCTTCGGATCTTTACCAGACAATCACTGGCCAACCACGTAGATGCCGCGGAACTCTTTTCGTTGACGAAACAAGGCTTGACGTGGTTTCACGACCAGTTCCAGCTTGCGTACCCATGGGGGAAGTACGATCAGGCGTTTGTCCCGGAATACAACTTAGGAGCCATGGAAAACCCCGGGTTGGTCACCTTCAATGAAGCCTATATCTTCACCTCTCGCGCGACCGTCTCACAGCATATGCAGCGTGCTACCACCTTGATGCACGAAATGAGTCACATGTGGTTTGGCAATCTGGTCACCATGAAATGGTGGGATGACTTGTGGCTCAAAGAATCGTTTGCCGATTTCTATGGCACAAAAGCTGTCGCTGAAGCAACTGATCTCCCTGGGGCCTGGCAGTCCTTTGCTCATCAGCGCAAGGGCTGGGCCTATGTCCAAGACTCCTACCCGACCACCCACCCGATTGTGGCGGATATCGTGGACCTGGAAGCCGCACGTCAAAACTTTGACGGCATTACATACGCCAAGGGTGCCGCGGTCATCAAGCAGCTCTTCCGATATGTTGGCGAACAAGCATTCGTCCAAGCTTGCCGAATCTATTTCACCAAATACGCCTACGGAACCGCTCAGTTGGAGGATTTCCTGGCAATCCTTGAACAAACGTCAGGCCTGGCCCTGCGCGAATGGGCTCAAGCATGGCTACAAACTGCTGGCGCAGCAACGCTTCAAGTCCTGGTCGATTCCACCGGATCGGTGACAGTCCGTCAAGCATCGCAGGACCCCACGACCGGCACCGAAGTGTTACGTCCCCACGCGTTCTCCGTGGCAGTGCTGACATTGAATGCACAACAGCAGCTCGTGACCACAACAGAGGCTCCCGTGGTGCTCCCGGCAGGGCAGCGTTCGGTGCCACTGGACTCAGTCCGCGTACCGGATGATCCCGTGCGCGCGGTGATCGTCAACTCTCAAGATGAGACTTATGCTCAAGTCGTGTTCGACGAAGAGACCTTACACGCTGTAACGAACTACCCGGTCCTTGATGCTGGTTCCACCACGGTCGCTACGATCTGGTCGACCCTGTGGACCCTGGTCCGGCAGGCGACCTTAACCGCCGATGAGTTTGTGCAGGCAGTGGCTAGACTCAGCCCCACTATCACCGAAGTGTCGATGTACGCCAGAGTCTTGGAACAGGCTGTTGTAGCCCTCCAAGAGTTCGCTCCGCAGTCACAACGCGATCAATTGACCCAACGCCTCGCGAGCGCATTACTTGATTCGCTGACACACTTCAAACCTGGATCCGACCGTCAACGATCTGCCGCAAAGGCGTTTGCTCAGCTCGGTCGAGGCGCTGAAGCTTTAGCAGCCGACCTGGACAGCCTGCTCGTTGACAGCGCTGCGCTAGCCCCTGGTCTGGAGATTGACGATGAACTCAAGTGGTTGCTGCTGACCAGTCTGGCTTCACGAGGGCGCATCGATATCGAGCGTCTCGATGCTGAACTTGCCGGATCACGCACCGCCACCAATGAACTGCGGTATCGTACGGCCACGGCAGCGCTGCCCGATCCCGCCAGACAAGAGCAACTCTGGCAGCATGTTTTCGACGGAACAGACGCAACCGGCAAGGCGCTGTCGAATGCCGAACTGACGGCCATTGCTGCCGGACTCAAAAGCTCAGCACCGCAAGACCAGGCCCAGCAAGTAGAGCCTCTGGTAGCCGGGCTGACCTGGATCTGGAACTCTCGGTCAAATAACTTGGCCACCCGTACCATTGACGGACTGTTTCCGCTTCGCCACGCCCCCGTCCACGGTGGCCCCGAAACTCAGCACGAACATCCCGTCGTCCACACCATCGATACGTGGCTCGCAGACCACCCGCAGGCACCGAGTGCCTTGCGGCGTCTGATCATCGAACGTCGAACCGATGCGATAGTCCGACTTCGGGCACAAGCCGCGGCACAGGACCCAGTTATGGCACGCGATGAATCCACTCACGGGTTGTGAACTTTTCTTCGGCAAGCGCCTCAGCCCGGGAGATCTCATCAGCGGTCACTTCACGGGTTGTGGCCCCATATCGCTCGGCGAAGGTCTTGATCATGACTTCCCAAATCTCGGAACGTTCCATGCCGGTTTGACGACGTAACGGGTCGACACGGGCTTGAGCCGATGTGATGCCCTTATCTGAGACCTTCTCGCGCCCAATCCGTAGCACGTCAGTCATCTTCTGGGCGTCTATGTCATAGGACATCGTCACGTGATGCAACATCGACCCTGACGCCAGCCGCTTTTGTGCCGCACCACCAATTTTGCCTTCGGGGGTAGAAATGTCGTTGAGCGGTTCATAGAAGGCTTTGACTTCCATTCGATGCAACGCATCCATGACCCAGGCGTCCAAGAATGGATAGGAATCGGTAAAGCTCATACCATCAACCAGAGAGGTCGGGGTGTAGAGCGAGTAGGTGACGCAGTTATCTGCTTCCATAAACATGGCCCCACCACCAGAGATCCGGCGGGCAACCTTAATGCCGTGTTTTTCGGCTGCTGCGGCGTCCACCTCGTTGCTGAAGCTTTGGAACGATCCAATCACCACGGCAGGTTCGCTGAGCGGCCATTTCCACAGGCGCATAGCTGGACGGGCACGCCCGGCTGCCACATCTTCCGTGAGAATCTGATCGAGTGCGACTTGGGTATACATGGGGATTTCGGTGGGCAGGATGATTTCCCAGTCATGGTCTTGCCACCGGGTCGCGTAGCCCGTAGCCCGTCGGACTGCTGTCGCCACCGCCTGAGCATCGAAGCCAAACATCACCACTGATTCATCCACGGCGGCATCAATGGCTTTCGCGATCGTGCTGTGGCTTGCATCCTGCGGTAGCCCGACCAGGGCACGGTTGATGTCCGCAAGTGCATCGTCCGGCTCGAGAAAGAAGTCCCCATTAATATTTGCCGAGCTTATGGTGTTGTTAGTCACGTCGAGATCGGCGACCACTAATTTCCCACCGGGTACTTTAAATTCGCCATGGAAGTGCTTGCCGTTGTCAGGAGGTAAAGCAGTCATGAGCCTAGCTTACTGTGGCAGCGTGCCAACCCGGGATCAGACTACACAGGTGACACAAAACAAGCCCTACCAGGCGCTGGTGTGATGTCGTGCACCTTACGCATACCACGTATCCGCTGGAACTTCGGGCTACCCTTAGAGGTATGAAAAACTCACATCAGGATGCTCCGGTAGGTTGGCATAAATTCGGCATTCTTGCCGGCTGGGTCGCCACGTTGGTGTTCGCTGCATGGATTTTGCTGCCGCGGTTGATTATTGGCACCACGGTCGCTGGCGCCATGGCTGTCACCGTGATTCTGACCGCGGTACTACTGGCGATTGGTTGTGTGACTCTGGGTGTTCCCGCCGCACGGAAAAAGACACCCTCGAAGCGAGCAGTCGCCTGGCTGTGGATCGCGTTTTCCGGTGCTTTCGTTGTGGGACTTTTTCTGCCGGATGACTCGATTTTCTCAGCCACCAATCAGGATCAAGCGACCGCCCTGGTGGCGGTGCTTTTCGGTGCCGGATGGGAAGGTGCTGGCTCGGCCATCGCGAATCCCGCCGCGATCATCATGACGATCACCGGAGTGATCGGTGCTGTGTTCGCTGTGCTCGATTCGCGTCCTGGTGGACCGGTACGCACCGAGGATGAAGACCATCTGCAGGGTCACGGACCGTTCGCGATTCTCGGAGAAGACGAATATTACCGCCCATAGGAGCCACTTTTTTGGTCCAAGCGGTACCACTGGTCGAAGAACCTAACGGTATCGCTATGCTGGCGGTCACTGCCCCGGCTGTGCCAAGCGGTCGGGCAAGCTCGAGTAAACCCGAAGTGCCGGGGTGTTAAATGCAAAGCGCCACATCGAAAACGATGTGGCGCCGCATAAAGCTTAGATCAACGAACCGCTGGGTTACTTGTTGCCGCCGAAGCCTTTGAAACGAGCATTGAAGCGTTCGACGCGACCGGCGGTGTCCAAAATACGCTGCTTACCGGTGTAGAACGGGTGCGAAGCAGCAGAGATTTCAACATCGATGACAGGGTAGGTATTACCGTCGTCCCACTCTGCGGTGCGCTCGGAAGTCGCGGTGGTACGTGTCAGCACGCGCTCACCAGATGACAGGTCGTTAAAGATTACGTAGTTGTAATCGGGGTGAATATCTTTTTGCATGTTGAGTTCCTTCGTTGGTGCCACTGGATTTTGCCAGCCGCACGAAGACAATGAGTTAGGTGCGGTCAACAGACCAAGGGACCATATTACACCCTTTGCGCGCGCCTAGCATCTTTTCCCCGCGAAAGCTTGTGAGATCACCGTCAGGCCTACGACCGACCTTAGCCATTGACGAGACGCAGCACCATATTGACCAGACCGACCAGTCCCACCACCACAATCACGCCACGCAAGAGGTTGGGTTGGATTCGGCGCCCAATCTGAGCGCCCAGGGAACCTCCGACCACTGAGGAGACGGCGATGAGTAACACTGCGGTCCAATCGATGCGATCGAAAGCAAACAGTAGATACCCGGTTGCGGCAATGAGATTCACCGCCAATGATAACCAGGTCTTGATCGCGTTAGCGTGCACCAGGGTGCCGGTGGTCATAAACACCCCGAGAATCCCCATTAACAGCACACCTTGGGCCGCGACGAAGTAGCCGCCGTAAATGCCAGCAAGAAACACCAGGAACAACAACGTTGGCGAGACGTGTCCGCTGGGTACCGGTACGACCTCATCGCTTACGGGCTCGTCGCCATCGGCTATTCTGCGCCGCCGGACCCAAGCATTCAAACGCGGCTGAAAGACGACAAACAGGATGGCGAACACAATGAGCGCTGGCGCTGCATAACCGAAAACGGCCGGGGGCAAAGCCATGAGCAGGGTCGCACCGATGATCCCACCCAGCAGCGAGGCTCCGGTGAGTTTTTTCGCAATGGTGCCTGCTTCTTTCAGTTCTCGTCGGTACCCCCAGGTACCGGAAAAACCGGCAGCGACTAAACCTATCGCATTCGACATCTGCGCTGTCACCGGAGGGAATCCGACTGATACAAGCACCGGAAAGGTCACGAGCGTGCCGGAACCAACGACTGAATTAATGGTGCCCGCCCAGAACCCGGCCAGTAGCACGATGAGGGCTTGCCACCACTCCAACCCCAGAATTTCCATGGGTCTCCTTGAGGCAGGTTAGGTGCGAGCGAACGCGGTGAACCGGCCCTGGGAATTTCGGGAGACCTTTAGGGGCAGACGGAAGGCTTCCGACAAGGTATCTTCCGTGAGAGCGGTGTCAATCGGTCCAGCGGAGATGATCTGACCGTCACGCAAGAGCAATGCGTGCGTAAAGTTCGGGGGGATTTCTTCGACGTGGTGGGTGACGAGAATGGGCGTTGGTGCTAAGGGGTCGGTAGCCAACTGGGTCAAAGAGCGCACCAGCGTCTCGCGACCGGCCAGATCAAGACCCGCACCTGGCTCATCCAGGATGAGGAGCTCTGGGTCAGTCATCATCGCACGAGCAATGAGCGCGCGTTTTCGCTCACCTTCAGACAGCGTCCGAAACTTGCGGTCACTGTACCCGGCGATCCCCCATCGAGCCAAGAGCCGCTCGGCACGTTGTAAGTCTTCCGGTTCGTATTCTTCACGCCACCGTCCAGTGACACCATACGCCGCGGTCACCACGAGGTTCAGGATCGTTTCACCACCGGGTACCTGCTCGGCGAGCAACGTGGAAGACAAACCGATGGACGGTCTGAGATCGAAGACATCAACGGCTCCTAGCACCTCCCCCAGGATGCCGACATTGCCAGAGGTCGGATGGAGGCGTGCAGCAGCAACATTGATCAGCGTCGATTTTCCCGCCCCATTTGGGCCCATCACGATCCAGCGTTCACCTTCTTGCACGTGCCATGAGACATCATCCAGCAGCAGGTTGTGACCACGTTGAATACTGACGCGCGACAGGTGTAGCACAGAGTCGTCGAGGGGGGTAAATTCATGAGGTGCCACGATGGGGCGTTGCGCGATTGTTGCAGACGAAATCAGTTCGGATGAGCTCATACGAACCAGACTAGGCTAGATATAGGACGAATTGTTGAAAGGAACCGGTATATGCCGACAAATATTGCCAAGATGAAGATCGGTGACCGTGTGGTCGTTTACAACAATGCCGGTTACCCTCATCTGGATGGCGTACCGACTTATGCCGAAGCGATCCAAGGCCTTGGCTTTACCGGACATCGATGGGTTTCTGCTGCAGATCGACTCAAAGATCTCCCAGACGACTGGTATCCCGCTGTCATGCCTAAGCGGACCGTTCATGCGCTGCAGGACCACGCCCCCCTGGTCGTATTCGACGTTGACTCAACACTCATTCACGAAGAGGTCATCGAACTTCTTGCCGCACATGCGGGGAAAGAGCAGGAAGTCGCCGAGGTGACTGAGCGTGCCATGCGCGGCGAAATTGATTTTGCTGACTCGTTACACTATCGGGTAGCGACTCTCGAGGGGTTGCCGGTCAGTGTCCTTGATGAAGTGGCCGCGGCCGCTACGATTCACGAAGGGATCCCCGAGCTGGTGAGCGCGGTACAACGGGCCGGGGGGTACGTGTATGCGGTCTCTGGTGGTTTCACCCATGCGTTGGCTCCCCTTGCTGCCCAGTTAGGCCTCAACGGGTATGCGGCGAACACCCTGGAGATCGTTGATGGCAAGCTCACCGGCAAAGTCACCGGACAGGTTATTGACCGGGCTGCCAAAGCTGCGATGTTACGGCAATGGGCTGCGGCTCATCAGGTTCCATTGGACGCAACCATTGCCGTGGGCGATGGTGCTAATGACATCGACATGCTTGAACTGGCCGGTTACGGCGTCGGGTTCTGCCCCAAACCCGTTGTACGTCAGCACGCGGACTGCATCATCGAGATTCCAACCCACGATGTACTACGGGCGGTCCTGGGACTCTAGGGCATCCCGAACGGCTAGACCTGGTGAACCTGGCCTAGCATAGCAACGGACGATCCGTCAGTAATCCTTCGTGGAACCCCGCGTCGAGGCATCGGTGAAACCAATCGTGGCCGGTCAAATGGCGGCGCACAATGCTGTGAAGTTCTTGGGGATACAACGGATAGAGGCCCAAGAAGTGCACAGGTGTGCCGTTCACCTCCATGAACTGGGCCTCCGGCGGCAACGAGGTCACCCCATCAACAAGCACTCCGGAAAACTTCGAGCCGGCGTACGTGTCATCGACCTCATGGCCGTTGCGGACCGTGTGCCCACGAGCAAGCCAGGTGTTATATAGGTATGGCAGTCGGGCCACGGCCGTGATTTTTTCAATGGGCCACCGGTAGTCGGGAGCGCTGCTGGGTGGCATGCGCTCGATATCCTCAATCGATGGCCAGGTGGCGGGCAGCGTGAACACCAGCTCAACGCGTGAGTAATAGCTGAGTTCAGGTGGGGTATTCATCCGGTGCGCGGACATCCCTGCGGTCACGATGGTCCACATATTGCGATGCGACGTTGGAGCCCAAATGTAGAGATGCAGATGCATATGATCGGACACTTGCTCAAACATATTCAGCGGTTCGCCTTTGAGGAACCGGGCGAAATGGTGTGGAAGCACTTCGTGTATTTCACGTTCAAAGTGCTCCATGCGCGGGTTTCGGAAGTGCGGAGAGAAGTAGCTCATGAGGGCCACGGTAGAACACCCCGGCCGATGTGTTGCCTCAGGTGAGCGGCCTGTGGATTACCTGCTGGTTATCCTCAGAAGTTCCTACGACGACAACACGCGCCGAATGCCAGCATTCGGCGCGTGTTAGAAGGTACTCAAAGAGCTACTTGAGTTGTTCGAAGTAATCATGTGCCCCACCGACGTATTCGGTGTGGCCGACTTCAAGATCGTCGCGTCCCACCAGGGCCGCGATTTCATCAGCGAACTCTTCGACGGTATACAACTTGCCAGCCGCTTGACGGCGCGATTCGATCGCGTCAGGGTTCATCCTGTTCAGCAGCGTCGCAGTGATCGTACCTTCGATCATGTCAGCGGTCACCACCACGAAACCAATCCCGTTGTCTTGCAGCGCCGGGATACGCTCACGAAGCGCGACCTCACCGGCTCGTTTGGATTTAGCAACGGGTTCGTATTCGGGCATGGTTGGGACGTCATCAATAAAATGCGCCTGGTGGCTGGTGACGTACACAATTTGGGCGCCGGGTTGCATGACCTCCATGGCCTCTTCCAACATGGCCACCTGAGCATCCCGGTTGAGCCGCATTGCGTAGTCTTCACCGAAGTCGGACTCCATGCCTCCAGAAGCGTTTAGGACCAACACATCAAGCCCACCAAAGGATGACTGGGCAGCATCCAACATGGCTTTGCGGCCTTCGGGAGTGGTGATGTCACCGCCGACGGCTACTGCTTTACCACCGGCATCTTCAATTTGTTTGACCACTTTATTGGCCCGTGGTGCTTTTTGCCGGTAGTTGATGACTACCCCGGCACCGCGAGCAGCCAGGCGCTGCGCAGTTGCAGCACCAACACCGCGAGAGGAACCGGTGACGATGATCCCGGTATTTGCTAAGTCTTGAGTCTGTGTCATAACTTTAGTGTCCCATTCCTAAGCCGCCATCCACCGGGATGACCGCCCCTGAAATATAGCTTGCTTCATCCGAGGCCAACCAACGCACCACATTGGCGACTTCAGCTGGCTCGGCGAAGCGACCAGCCGGGATTGCTTGTTTGTATTGTTTTTGGAGGTCCTCGCTGAGCTGCTGTGTCATGTCGGTGTCGATATATCCAGGTGCTACAACATTTGCCGTGATGTTGCGTGAGCCCAATTCACGCGTCAAGGAGCGGGCCATACCCACCAGACCAGCTTTTGAGGCTGCGTAATTGACTTGTCCCGGGGATCCGTACAGGCCAACGACAGAGGAAATGAAGATTACACGACCTCGCTTGAGGCGAATCATGCCGCGGGTCGCACGCTTCAAAGTCCGGAACGAACCGGTCAGGTTCGTGTCGATAACTTGCTCGAAATCGTCTTCAGACATCCGCAATAGCAGCTGATCATTGTTGACCCCGGCGTTGTTCACCAACACTTCTACCGGACCGTGCGCTTCTTCTATTTGCTCAAAGGCCTGGTCGACGGAGTCCATATCCGTGACATCGGCTTTGACAGTTAGCATTCCCTCGGGTCCTTCGCCGGACCGTGAGGTGATTGCCACCTGGTCCCCGTTGGCCTCAAAGGCGCGGGCAATGGCTAACCCTATCCCCCGGTTCCCACCGGTCACCAGTACACTTCGGCCTTGCGCCACAATTACTCCTCAAGATAGATCGAGACGTTTTGTCCCTACTCTAAGCGGGAAAGTGAGACAATAGATGCTGCAACCCGTAACGTAACGAAAATTTGTGTCGCACGAAACCGGCGCGTGGAAGGAGATGGTGTGACATATCAGTCAAAATCCGCCTCTCAACCGGACCGCAAGCTCGGTCGTCACCACGCGCGCCAGGCCCGCAAAGAAGATAGTCAGGTCTATCTCATCACGGGCGCCTCGGAGTCAGTGGTAGCGGATTCCGAACGCAAAAATCGTATCTATGCGGCACTGATCGGGGTGCGCATCGCGTCGTTGTTCGTCGTGTTGGTCACCGACGGGTGGGTACAGTTGGCCGTGTTTGTGGGCGGCATGCTGGCCCCTTGGATTGGCGTTCAGATCGCCAACACGATTCGTCAAGTCCAGTCTCGTTCCATTCAGACCGTACCGCCGCAACAGGCGGCCCTTGAAGCGGCACGGGGTGAGGCCGCAGACGAGCAGAACGACGCCGTCATAGTCGGCGACGTCGTGAGTGACAAAGCCGCAACTGCAACGGCCAAGCCATCCGCTGAATCTTCTGCATCCGCAGCCGAATTTGACGAAAATGAGAGGGACGATGATGACACACGGTCCTGATCTTTTAGGAAACCTCATGCAGACCGGGTCTGCGGTAGCTGAACCTGGGGCCACCGAGGTACAGTGTTCCCGAAAGTCGTGCACCGCGGCTGCTGTCTGGCAGCTGTTGTGGAATAATCCCAAGATCCACACGCCGGAACGCCGTAAAATCTGGCTGGCCTGCGATACTCATCGGGAATTTTTAGCAGACTTCCTCTCGTCCCGTGCTTTTCTCAAAGAGATCCAACCGCTATCTAGGTGACCCACTCCATGACTCACAAACCTGTTGATGAAACACCGAAGAAACCGAAACTGAACTTTCGGTTCCTGTTGTCGGGTGCTTGGATTGGCGGTTTCGTCTTCTGCATTCTTTTCTCTATTGCGACAGTGTTTCTCGGAGAATGGCAGATGGACCGACGCATGGAAAAACTCGATGAGATCAATAAAATCGTCGATAACTACGATGATGAGCCCGTCTCATATGCCGAGGCTGGGACACTTTTCGAGGATTTCGATGAGCAGTCCAAATGGACCCCTGTCATCATGCAGGGACAATACATCGAAGAAGACACGATGGTGGCACGCAACCGGCCGCGTGCCGGGGTCCCTGGGTTCGAAGTCCTCGTGCCTTTTGAAACGAACTCTGGCGACCGCTTGATTGTTGATCGTGGCTGGTTGCCCCTGGGCAGCGACGCTTCAGCGCCGGAAACAGTGCCCTCTCCGCCTCAAGGCCAAGCGCGTATCATTGTGCGGGCGGTTCCCGGTGAAGAGTCGTTAGATCGTGATGCACCCCCTGGTCAGGTGGCTTCGATCCATCTTCCTACTATCAATGAGCAGCTCGACTATGAGGTAGCTGATCAGGCGTATGGGTTAATGGCTGCGGAATCGCCCCAAATGGACGTGGTTCCTCAGCAGATGCCGGAGCCACAGCGTGACGAGGGACCGCACCTGTCCTATTCCATGCAATGGTTCACATTCGGCCTGATGTCCTTTGCCGTGTGGGGTTGGCTGGCCTACCAAAAAGCAGTTCGAAATCGCGAAGATGAACTGTACGGTGAGCGCGAAGAAGACGGCTTCATCTCGGCTCAACGCATCGAACGCGCCAAGCCTATCAAACGCCGTAAAGGCGAACTCACCGATGAGGAAATCGAAGATGCCATGCTCAATGGCTAACTCATGTCAGGGCGAACTACGCGAGTTCGACGAGCTCCAGGTAGTCATCTGACCACATATCTTCATCAGCGTCGGGCAGAATGAGCACACGGTCCGGATCAAGGGCCTGCACCGCCCCGGCATCGTGCGTGACCAAGATGATCGCACCCTCATAACTGCGAATCGCGGCCAAGATTTCCTCGCGAGAGGCTGGATCAAGGTTGTTGGTCGGCTCGTCCAGTAACAAGACGTTGGCACCAGATACCACCAGGGTCGCCAAGGCCAATCGAGTCTTTTCACCGCCGGATAATACCTCTGCGGGTTTATAGACGTCATCCCCGGAGAAGAGGAACGAGCCTAACACCGTTCGAGCTGCGGTTTCATCAAGATTTGGGGCTGCGGATTTCATATTGTCCAGCACCGATTGCTGCACATCAAGAGTTTCGTGTTCCTGTGCGTAGTATCCAAGTTTCAGGCCGTAGCCCGGTTCGACTTGGCCGGTATCAGGTGCTTCTTGACCGGCCAGGATTCTCAAAAGCGTGGTTTTACCTGCGCCGTTGAAACCCAGGACCACGACTCGAGAGCCCTGATCAATGGCCAGATCCACGCCGGTAAACACCTCGGTCGAACCATAAGATTTCGACAGTCCACTAGCGGTCAGGGGCACTTTGCCACAGGGTGCTGGCGTGGGGAACCGTAGATTGGCGACTTTTTCGTCGACGCGCTCATCGGCTAGACCCGCGAGCATCCGGTCAGCCCGGCGTGCCATGTTCTGGGCTGCGACCGCCTTGGTGGCTTTGGCACGCATTTTGTCGGCTTGTGCGTAGAGCGCTGCGGCTTTCTTCTCTGCTGAAGCCCGTTCGCGACGACGGCGTCGCTCATCAACTTCGCGTTGTTTCAAATAAGCGCGGTACCCCATGGAGTAAATGTCGATGACCTGGCGGGTGGCATCCAAGAAAAAGACCGTATTGACCACCTCGTCGATGAGATCAAGGTCGTGGGAGATGATCATTAACCCACCCTCGTAGGTCTTGAGGTAGTCACGAAGCCAGATAATGGAATCCGCGTCCAAGTGGTTGGTGGGTTCATCGAGGATCATCGTATCGGGTTGCTCGAAGAGAATCCGGGCCAGTTCGACACGACGGCGTTGTCCGCCAGACAGCGTGTCCAGTGAGCGATGCATCAGCGAAGTATCGATGCCTAAATTGGCTGCGATTGAGGCAGCTTGTGATTGTGCGGCGTACCCTCCGGCGGCGATGAACTCAGCCTCGGCCGTCGGATAGCGTCGCATCCCGCGTTCCATCTGACGCGGATCTGAGGAGCTCATCTCTTCCTCGGCGCGGCGCATCCGTCGGGCCAATTCAGCCAGGTCTCGTGCCGAAAGGATTCGGTCGCTAACGGTCTGGCTCAAGTCTCCGGTGCGCGGATCCTGCGGGAGATACCCGACCGTGCCGGACCGCATGACGGTTCCGCTGGCGGGGATGACTTCATCCATGAGCACTTTGGTCAGTGTGGTCTTGCCGGCGCCGTTGCGTCCGACGAGTCCGATGCGGTCTCCGGCGTTGATGTGGAACGTGACATCGGATAGGAGCGTCCGGGAGCCAACCACAACAGACAGCTGTTGTGCTGAAATCATCTATGTATTACCTCGCGAGGATTCTTGGAGCGTTAGGGTCTGTCCCATTGTAGGGACCGCTGTGATTCGGTGACGACTCTGTTCACTGATCGGTGTCGTAGACGGCTGTCATGCCGGCTTCGATGAGTCGAGCGAGTTCTTCGTGTGGGGTGACGCCGCGTTGCTGCGCGCGCTGGACGATTTCATCGGCCAGCGTCTTATCTAGTGGAGTATGCACCGTGACCCGAGCAAACGGCGTGTCCTTGGCATTGTGTCGTTCCGGCTGTGATTGTGCGGGTGGCTGGAGCATTTGGTCGATTGTGAGACCTGGACCGGTCTTGACGGGTTTGCCAGCTTGGAAGGCCTTGGCTGCCTCGTTGGCGCGAGTATCTGCCGCCTCATTGAGGGGATGCCCCGCGTGGCCTTTGATCCATTGGAAGGTGATATTGCGACCGGCGGCTGTTGCGCCGGACATCAACTCGTCGAGCTGGATCATCAAGTCTTGGTTGACCACTGGTTTGCCATCAGATTTTTTCCACCCTTTTTTCTTCCACCCGGGCAGCCACTTGGTGATCGAGTTGATCGCATATTGCGAGTCGGCCAGGATCGTCAGATCGTGCTCGGTGTCCTGAGTAGCTTCCAGAATTTTGATGATGGCGGTGAGTTCGCCCCGGTTATTGGTGGCTTCTTCCCAGCCACCAGCTGCCCAGTTGGAGTCATCGATGTACCAAGCCCATCCTGCGGGGCCGGGGTTGCCGAGTGCTGATCCATCTACTCCAACGGTGAGCATAGTTATCCTCTGATGTGTTCGGGTGGGCGGTTTCTAGTGTAAGCGTTAAAGAACCAACCGGTTGTCCACGTAGAGGTGGCCAACCGGTTGGTGTCAGTATCTGTCTGGGTTAGATATTAAACCCGAGGGCGCGCATTTGTTCGCGACCATCTTCGGTAATTTTCTCTGGACCCCATGGTGGCATCCAGACCCAGTTGAGGCGCCATTCATCGACCATGGTCTCAATGGCACGGCCTACTTGGTCCTCGATCACATCAGTGAGCGGGCAAGCGGCGGTGGTCAAGGTCATATCGACGATCAGGGCGCCATCTTCGGCGTAGTTCAGGCCGTATAGCAGGCCTAGATCGACGATGTTAACACCTAATTCGGGGTCAATGACGTCCTTGAGGGCTTCCTCAATGTCTTCGAGTGGTGTCTGTGCAATAGTGGACATGATTACCTCCTGCTCCATCTGTGTAGCACGTTAGCAGAAAAGACTTAGGCGGGGGCTTGGGCCTTTTCGTAATTGATGTAGCCTTCGTCTTCAAGACGTTCGGCGAGTTCTGCTCCGCCTGAATCGACGATTTTGCCGTCAACAAAGACGTGTACGTGATCAGGTTTGATGTAGCGCAGGATGCGGGTGTAGTGGGTGATCAGTAAGGTGCCCATGCCGTTGTTTTCCTGGGCACGGTTGACGCCGTCTGAAACGACACGCAGCGCGTCGATATCGAGGCCCGAGTCCGTCTCGTCCAGGATGGCCATCTTTGGTTTGAAAAGTTCAAGCTGCAGAATTTCTGCGCGCTTCTTCTCACCACCGGAGAAACCTTCGTTGACGTTACGGGTGGCGAAGGTGGAGTCCATTTCGAGGTTATCCATGGCTTCGCGGACGTCTTTGGTCCAGGTACGGATCGATGGTGCTTCACCGTCCAGTGCGGTCTTGGCGGTGCGCAAGAAGTTGGTCATCGAAACGCCTGGGACCTCGACCGGATACTGCATGGCGAGGAACAGACCAGCCTGGGCACGTTCGTCAACTTCCATTTCCAGTACGTCTTCGCCGTCCAGCAGGATTTCACCGCTGGTGACGTTGTAGGACGGGTGACCAGCGATGGCCTGGGCCAACGTGGATTTACCGGAACCGTTGGGTCCCATGATGGCGTGGGTTTCGCCGGAGCTAATGGTCAGGCTGACACCTTTGAGGATCTCTACCTCGCCCTGCTCGGTCTCGATGCTGACGTGTAGATCTTTGATCTCAAGTTTGGACATTTTTACTTAAGTCTCCTTGTTGCCCGTGCTGTACGGGGCTTGGGTAATGGCTACAGGTGGGGTTACAGTGCGACGTCGGCGATTTCGCGTTCCATGACTTCCGTCACGGCTTCTTCGACTTCCGCGATGCCGATCTTCTGGATGACTTCGTTGAGGAAGCCACGCAAGATCAGCTTGCGAGCGGTTGGCTCTGGGATCCCCCGAGCCAT
>CALBOC010000138.1 GCA_937896705.1 uncultured Micrococcaceae bacterium
GGTCATCGATCCGATAGTTCCGGCTCCGATGACCACCACATCGGCGTGTTCCACGATGTCATCACGTCACTTTCCAAAGTTGTAGCTGGCGCACTGATGAGTACACCCAAGACCACGCTAGCCAATGCCCCGACGCAGTAGTGACAGGCGATCAAATTTTTCTGTTAGCTAGCCGTGAGCGTTTACGCAGCTGGTGTTTTTGCACTGAGCGTTTTAGCGGAGCGGGTCGTGGGCGGCCAGACTGAATTCGTCCCGCCACAGCTGCGATTCACCCTCGACGACCATTTCGGAAAGCATCTTGCCGTAGGAAGTGGAGAATTTGAATCCCACACCGTACATGCCGGCCGCATACAGCACGCGGTTATCTGCTTCGAGGCGATCGAATATCGGCATCTGGTTGGAAGCGTACGTGTCGTGATGCATTTCGTGTCGTGTGGGCGAGGGGAGGAGATCCGGAATGCACTTCTGGACCATTTCACCGACGAAGGATAGCTGTTCGGTGGAGTATTTGCTCAGCTCCTCGTCGGGGTTCACATCGACCCGTTTCTCCGACGGCTCGGGGTAATAGCCGATTTTGATGCTGTAGCCGTCTAAACTTGGGACTCCGAACCAGTGGCTTTCTTCACCATCTTCATGGATTCGATCACGAATGAACCCGGGGAAGACCTCCGGCTCAAACTGCGTAATGTCATGTGGCATCGACCAGGTGGAACCGATCGGTCGAGCTTCAACATAGGAGCCAAGCTCAGGGAGCAGTCGGCTGGTCCAGGAACCGGCGGCAACTACCACGTGGTCGGCCAGATAGCTCCCATTGGTTGTCGAGACTTCCACGCCGTCGGCCCGGGAGGTCAGATCGGTCACCCGGGTTCTAAAATGTAGCTGGGCGCCGTTATTTTCGGCGGCGAGCTGGCCTGCCGCAACGGCCACCTCGGGGCGTAGCACTCCACCGCGGGTGTCCAGGATCCCGCTGTCGTGCGAGTCCGGGCTGAACTGTGGATACCGGGAGAATAATTCGTCGGGCTCCAAGAGCACGTGAGGTAAGTCGTATTCTTCGGCAATCTCACGGGTCACGCGGATGTCGTCAATCTCTGGCGGGCCGATGCTGAGCATCCCGCACTGATGCAGGATGCGCCAGGAGAAACGGTCTTCAAGTTCATGCCAGAGCTCAAGCGAGACATCAACGTGCTCATTGAATAGGGACCCCTCTTTGACAATCGTCCGGAACAGTCGTGATTCTCCGGCGTAAGAAGAGTTCAGGTTCATTCGCGGGTACGCGTCGATCCCGGCGACTTTCAGATCTGTGTGTTTGCTGAGTTGCCATAGCGTCATGGCGCCAATCGAGCCGGCCCCAACGACTAAGACGTCTACATGTTCCATGAACTGCTCACCACTTTCTCAAGCCATACGGTCAGAATTCGGGTTGCACGGCCAGCCTAACGATCGAGCAAATCCGACGAAACCGCCGACCAGCTCGATGTGGAAACGTTAGGAGCTGATGAGCCGTGAGTGAGAGCTGGTGGACGTTGTCGAAACCGCATGCGAGGATGCCCATATGCGTTTTGATCCCTATGACCCGTTACCCCAACTGCCCGCCATGACGTTGACTAGTGAAGATTTCGAGGACGGCGGGCAATTACCGCTGCGCTCGGTGATGGCAGAGCTTGGTGGCAAGGATGAACTCCCGCAATTGGCCTGGACTGACATTCCAGAAGGAACCCAGACGTTCGCCCTGACCTGCCTGGATCCCGACGCCCCAACCGCTGCTGGATTCTGGCACATGTCGGCCTTTAATATTCCAGCCTCTGTGACTTCGATCCCTGGCGGTGCGGTCCGCTGGGACACGATCGACTGGGATGCCTTCGGGGCCTCTGGAGCGGGTGACGGTCCGGTGTTTGTCCGGAACTCGCGGAATGTGGCCGGCTATACGGGTGCACGTCCACCGGTTGGACACGGCGAGCACCGCTACATGTTCGTCATCCACGCGGTCGCCACAACCATGGAAC
>CALBOC010000139.1 GCA_937896705.1 uncultured Micrococcaceae bacterium
CAAGAAGCACGGCAGTGGTACGCCGCCGCAGCGGTGGAATTCGGTTGGTCACGCAATGTGTTGCTGAACATGATTAAGAACAACACGCTTGAACGTACCGGCGCAGCACCGTCGAACTTTCCCCAGCGCTTACCCGCCCTTGAGTCGGAACTGGCACAGCAGGTGGCCAAGGACCCTTACACGTTCGAATTTCTGGGACTATCCGGCGAAGTCGCGGAACGCGACGTGGAGCAAGCACTGACTGAGCGCATCGTCGAAACCTTACAAGAACTAGGTCCGGGATTCGCGTTCGTTGGACGCCAAGTGCATTTCGAAGTCGGCGGTGACGACTACTACATCGATTTGTTGTTCTTCCACGTCGAGCAGCTGCGGTACTTTGTCATCGAACTCAAAACCGGCAAATTCCAGCCTGAATATGCCGGGAAACTTAATTTCTACGTGGCAGTCGTTGATGACCAGCTTAAACGCGATGCCCACGGCCAGACCGTTGGCATTCTGATCTGCGGCAGCAAGAATGACCACAGTGTCCGATACGCGCTCAGCCGGTCGGACTCGCCCATGGCCGTGGCCACGTATACCTACGATTCCTTACCTGTAGATGAGAAAAAGGCGTTACCCGCAGAGCACGAACTCTCAGCGGCCTTCGAACAGTTAGAAACCAACAAGGACTCTTAGAAGCTCACCTGACCAGTTTGAGCTATCCCCATTTCAGCGACCTGGATCGCACCGGTCCTTGGCTTGACACGTCCGCTGTTCAGTCTGCGAGCGCTACGCACTGTATGCGCTTTCTTGCGTTTCATCGAAACTCAATTGTGCAGCATCTTCTTGTGTGGTGTTGACCATGTGGACTAGAATTTGACCATGCGGTCAGAACCTTCCGAAGAAGCTCGTACCTTTACTGAATCAGCCCGGCGATCCCAAATCATTGGGTGCACGATTGAGGCGTTATCAGAGGTGGGGTATTCCGGGGCAACGCTAGCTGACATCGCTCGGCGAGCCGGTGTCAGTAAAGGTGTGGTCCTGTACTACTTCGCAGGAAAAGATGACTTGCTTGAACAGGTCGTTGTCGATGTGTACTCCCGAGCAGGAGAAGCCATCGCTGACCGCGTTTCCTCAGCGTCACAAGCCGCGGCCAAAGTGTCTGGCTATTTGGAGGCTAACCTCCAGTTCGTAACCTCCCACACCGCCGATGTCCGTGCGGTGGTTGAGATCGTGGCCAACGCACGCCGTGCCGACGGAGCTCATAAGTTCGCTCCAAAGGGTGAGGACCCGGTCCTGACGCATTTCAAGCAACTACTGGTAGCTGGTCAGCGATCCGGAGAGTTCGGTGATTTTGACGCGCATAGTCTTGCGGTCATCACGCGAGGGGCGATAGACACCGCTTCGGGCAGGCTCATCGCCGACCCGTCTTTTGACATTGAGGCTTATACCCGAGAACTTGTCACCATCGTTGGACTCGCGCTCCACCGATAAAAACTTTAAGGACTTCCCATGAGTATCCCCGATCCCGCCGCTACACATGCCGTCACGGTCGAGCCTGCCGAGGATAAGCGCGGCAAAGTCTTCAGCCTGATTGGGATCGATCTAGTGTTGCCCTTTGCGACCTATTACGGCTTGCGCCTATTGGGCGCGGATCCGTGGCTGGCCCTCATGCTGGGTGCTGTGGGACCCCTGCTGCGTATCGTCATCAGCGCCATCCGCACACGCCGCCTCGAACGGCTCAGCATTTTCACCTTAAGTGTCATGACACTTGGCACCGTCGTTGGACTCCTGGGCGGAGACGCCAGGTTGTTGATGGCACGGGAAAGTTGGCTCACGGCCGTCATCGGCGTCTGGTTGTTGGTTTCGCTCATGGGATCGCGGCCTATCCTATTCACCGCGACTCTGGCGGTGATTCCACCCCAGACCGCTGCACAATGGCAGCAGAACTGGAAAACTGAGCCGGCCTTTCGACAGGCTTTCCGCTGGTTGACTATCGGCTGGGGCAGCGCCTTCATCGTGGATGCTATCGCACGCATTGTCATGGCCTATACGCTGCCCATCGATATCGTGCCGGTGGCCAGCGTTGTCTTACTCGTGGTGTTACTGATTCTGATAAACGAAGTGGTCAAAC
>CALBOC010000140.1 GCA_937896705.1 uncultured Micrococcaceae bacterium
ATGCAATACAGCTTCCAGGCGTGGAACATCCATATTCCTGGCAAGTACAAGGACCTGCTTTACGGGATCGCCGCCGAAGAGTTCGGCCACATTGAAATGTTGGCCAAAATGATTGCGCAACTGCTTGAGAAATCACCGCTCGGTATTACCGACGAAGACGTCCAGTCCGACCCAGCAGTGGCTGCCGTTGTAGGTGGCACCGATTTACAACATGCCATTGTCTCTGGCGCAGGGGCCCGTCCCGTCGACAGTATGGGCAACCCGTGGAGTGGCGCCTACGTAACCGCCAGTGGGAACCTCTTAGCAGATTTCACCTCGAATGCGAATGCTGAGATGCAGGGCCGATTGCAGGTTGCCCGGCTCTATCACATGACCGACGACACCGGTGTGCGCGACTTGCTCTCATTCCTGTTGGCCCGAGATACGATGCACCAGAACCAATGGATCGCCGCGGCCCGTGAACTCCAAGAGGAAGGTACCGAGCAGCTTCCAGTGCCCAGCAACTTCCCGCGTTCCAAGGAACATACGCCCGTGTCGCACCAGTACATTAACTTCTCTGACGGCCCGGATGCTGCCAAAGGGTCGTGGGCAGAAGGTCCGACACCAGATGGCCACGGCGAATTTACCTACCTTGACGGGCCAGACACCTCGGCGCCGATGCCTGCTCCCACACACCCAGACAGCCGACTTTTCGGTACCACGGAATTACCGAACGCGGCAGAGAAAATAGCCGGCACCATCCAAGACAAACTGCATAAAGAATAATCAACCTACCGTCCCGGCGGCATGCTAGCCCCACGGGAACACAACAATGGTCTTGTTCGAGTGATGGCTGATGCGTTAGGAACTAGCGCGTTGGTAAGCGATCCCGCTCGTAAGTAATCTCTGTGTAACCGTGGGGCTGCGGTTTGCCATCTTCACCCAGCGACACGAACACGATTTTATCGATGCTCAGGATGATGTTGCGAGTGACCATATTGCGAACTTCGGCTCGCATCGTTAAGGAGGTTCGACCGAAATGCGTGGCTTTGAGTCCCATTTCGATCATGTCACCCTGCTGTGCGGAAGCAACGAAATTTATCTCCGACATCATCTTGGTCACGGCACGATAATTACCCATCTGCAACATCGCATAGATCGCGGCCTCTTCGTCGACCCAGCGCAATAGGGCACCACCGAATAAGGTTCCGTTGGGGTTGAGGTCTTCGGGCTTGACCCATTTACGGGTGTTAAAATTCATCCCGTCGTCCAGCACGCTGAATTGTTGGGTTTTGGGGGAAATTGAAGCATCAGGCATGTTGTGTAGTGTAGCGGCGGGCGCCTGTGTGCACGATAACCCCGCTCACAACCTCCGCTGGGGGAGGAGCTTTACTCTGTCGGCTTCGGTGCCGCGACGAGTGCTTCCAGTCGTGCCCCAAGCCGCAGCAGCTTATCCTCGGTCCCAACCCGACCGACCGCTTGGATCGACCACGACATCCCATTGTCATCGTCTTTGACCGGAACCGAAATAGCAGGCAGTCCCAGCACATTGATCATGGACGTGTACGGCGTGAATTTGCACTGGTATTCGTAATCTTCTTGCGGTGGCATCGCCGTAAAGGTCCCCACCGGTGGTGGCGTAAAGGCCAGGACCGGGGTAAGGACCACATCGTAGTTGGCAAATTTGTGTCGGGTGTCGTTTGCCCAATCCGTGAGCGCGGTGACGGCGTCGTCATATTGTTCTTGGGTGCGCCCGCGAGCCTGTTCAAGGAAGCTGCGGGCTAGCGCACCGAGGCGTTCCTCGCCGCCCTCGGGCAACGGCATCGAAGCGAGCCCATTGGTCCAAACGGTTTGGAAGTTCCGGTGATAGTCCGGCAGGTAGGAAAAGTCCATCTCTTCAATGGCTAGGCCATCACGGCTCAGCAACGTCACCGCCAGCGTGAGGGCCTGCACAGCAGCCTGGGAGAGCGTGATGTTCAGGTCTGGCTGAAACGGTGAGGCCGTGGTGTAGCCGATGTTCAGTTCACCGGCGGACTCGCGCCCGTTCTGGGCTGCTGTTTGGTAGCGACCGTTTTGCTGTGTGGGATCCACCAGCGCGTCTAATAGCATGCCGGCATCTTCGACGGTGCGGGCCAGCGGACCGGTGACCGTCAGGTTGGTGACGTCATCGCGTTGTTCATCAGTCGGGATGGTACCGCGACCTGGTTTTACCCCCACAATCCCTGTGGCAGCAGCGGGAATACGGATCGAGCCGCCACCGTCAGTTCCCGGGGCGATAGGCAACAGACCGGCTGCCACCGCGGCAGCTCCACCGCCGGATGATCCACCCGCGGTCAGTTCGGTATTGAGTGGGTTGCGGGCGGGCTCGGAAATGTGGCTGTCCGAGTGACACGGCAGCGCAAACTCTGGAATCGTCGTCTTGCCCACCTGGACTGCGCCCGCGGTATTGAAGTTCACTGACACCGGGTCATCTTCGGCCTGCGGTGCTGCGTCAGCAAACAGTTCTGAACCAAAAGTAGTGACCATACCGGCCACGTTTACGGTGTCTTTAAAGGCCGAGGGGATACCGTGCAGTGGCCCCACCACGCCCGTGGACTGATAGGCTGCGTCAAGCTCATCGGCTCGTTCCAAGGCGGCATCGGCGTGCACCGCCATGAAGGCGCCCAAATCGGTGCGTCGGCTGATTTGAGCGAGATAATATTCCGTGACTTGACGGGCAGTATAGGTACCGGCGGCGATCGCATCCCGCAATTGGGCAGCGGTGAGCGAGGCGATGGCATCGTGTTCAGTCATGCTTTCACTGTATACGCCATCGGGGGTAAAATGGCCCGTTTTGCTGGTCGCCGGGCGTTTTGGTGATTTACCATAGCCACATGAACGACTTTGAAACTCTGACCGTAAACGAAGTACCCGACGACGCTCACATCCTCGACGTCCG
>CALBOC010000141.1 GCA_937896705.1 uncultured Micrococcaceae bacterium
GTGTTGGCATTCACGACAAGCACGTGGAAGTCATCGTCCGCCAGATGCTGCGTCGTGTGACCATCATCGACTCGGGTGAGACCACCCTGCTGCCTGGTGAACTCGCCGACCGTGCGCAGTTCATTGCCGCCAACCGCGCCGCTGTGGCCGAAGGCAAACGTCCAGCAGTTGGCCGTGACGAGCTCATGGGTATCACCAAGGCATCGTTGGCCACAGACTCGTGGTTGTCAGCCGCATCCTTCCAGGAGACGACTCGCGTGCTGACGCAAGCCGCCATGGAAGCCAAGGCTGATCCACTGTTGGGTCTGAAGGAAAACGTCATCATTGGTAAGCTCATCCCAGCCGGTACCGGCCTGGATCGCTACACCAATGTTGCCGTGGAACCAACCGACGACGCCAAAGCCAATATGTTTAGCGGTGCAGCCGCATTCCCGGACTTCGATTACCCGGGCATGGACACCGAAATCGGTGGTGACTTCCAGGCCATCCCGCTGGAAGACTACGGCATGGGCGGAGAGTTCCGCTAAACCGTTAGCCACCTAAACGAGGCATAAAAACATCGGAGCCAGTGCGAAATTTCGCACTGGCTCCGATGTGTTAAAAACAGTTGTTATTCTTTGGGTTCCAGCCGACGGTTGCGAACCAAGCGCGCCATCAGCATGCTGTAGACCCCCGCAAACCACGCCAGGCCAACCCCGAACCAGTTCACCGGGTCTGTGGCGATCAGGGCGATCACCCCGACCACGACCAACAGCGCACCCATACCGGTCAGTATGAGTACCAGTGAAGTACGCGGCGTCGCTGCTGAGAGGGAATCATTCTGGGGACTCATGGAACCACAACCTTTGATGTCGAAAGATATACGCCTTTCTCACCACAGTAATTGGGGCCGAGACGATTCGCTAAATAAATCACTGTGCAAGAAACTTGCCCGACGAAACCTGCGACAGCTAACCCCGACGTTGCATATATGCCTGGAAGCCTCGGGCCATGACCTTATTGATCGGGTAGTCCCATTCACCCATGGTCTGGACAACATCCGCCCCCATGGTGGTCTTAAACCGAGTCAGCCCAGCTAGCTCATGGTCTTTATCAAGAGTGGCGGACACGCCGCCCAGGTCATACCAGGATGCCCCGGCCTCTAGGCTGAGCTTGATCTGCTCGAGCTGCAATCCGCGGGGCGCATAGCGTTTGGATTCTTCGCGGGTGGAGGCGCCATAGACATACCACCCGGTGTCTTGTTGTTGCACATAGATCGCCGAGGCCAGTAACTTGTCCTCGAAATGGGCAAAGAGTACTTTGCACTGGGCGATGTCTGATCCATTGAGGGCCTCAAACATCGCCTCAAAGTAGCTTTGTGGCCGGCCGGTGAAGCCATCGCGTTCCGCGGTTTCTTCATAGAGTGCTTGCCACTGACCGATCGCCTCGCGGTCGCCAGAGGTGATGGTCAACTCAGAGCGCGTGGATTTACGCGTCTGCCGTCGTGAGGTACTGTCCATGCGCATCAGGACCTCCTCGACTGCCGCTTGGAACTCAGGAGACTCCCGGTCAGCTC
>CALBOC010000142.1 GCA_937896705.1 uncultured Micrococcaceae bacterium
TCTCGCAGGCGCTGATTCGTCAAGGTCATCAAGTGTTAGCGTTCACCCGAAAAACTTCCGGGACTGAGGCATCAGTCGTTGTGGATGCTGCGACTGATTCTCAGGTCGTTCCAATTGCAACCGGCCGTTATGCATTGCCCAAAGAAGCACTGGGCAGTTTGACCACCCAGTTCGCTCAGCGGATGGTCGATGAGGTGACGAACCGAGCCAGACACCGGGTGGTAGTCCATTCACATTATTGGCTCTCGGGTCTGGCGGCCGTTGAGGCAGCACACGCATTGCAAGCTCCGATGGTTCACACGATGCATACGCTTGGCGCGGCAAAGAATAGTTCCCAGCCGGGTTCCGAGCCGGCGCACCGGGTAGAGCGAGAACGCTACATCGCAGCGAAAGCTAGCGTGCTTATAGCCAATACCGCAGCGGAAAAACACGAGCTCATTCAACACACCGGTGTTGCCCCCGAACGGGTGGTCGTAGTGCCCCCGGGAGTGGATCACCATATCTTCACACCCGATGGTCCTGCCGTGTGGCCAGGTAGACACAACCAGGCGGGGCCGAAAGTCCTCTTCGCCGGCCGAATGCAGTCGTTCAAAGGCCCACATGTGTTGGTCGAAGCGCTGGCAGAACTGCGAGGCCGCGGCCATTCAACACTCCCCACGGTTCACTTCACCGGCGCAGTGTCTGGTCAACAAGATTATGACGTCCATGCACGGGCATACCTACTCGGGGTGGCCGAGTATTGCTCATTTTCGCGACCGGTCTCCCCCACCGTGTTAGCCAGGTATATGCGAGCCGCTGATGTGGTAGCAGTGCCATCGGTCTCAGAATCATTTGGCCTGGTTGCAATCGAAGCGCAGGCGTGCGGGACACCGGTCCTCGCCCACCGAGCTGGCGGCTTGACCACCGCGGTCGCCGACCAGCGAACCGGCGAGTTACTTGACTCGCGAGCCGCTCACACGTGGGCCGATGCGCTCGAATCTGTGCTGCTGCAGCCTGCAACATGGCGCGCTTACGGTGCGGCTGCGGTGCGCCATGCTGCAACGTTTTCTTGGACGGGCATGGGCAGGCGCATGCTCGAGCTATACCGGACCGTCGCCCCAGATCATTAACGCTGCGACTGGCCGCGCAATGCCTGGATGGCCAATCGAAACCCCGACGCTGTGCTAGTGCTGCTGAATCTCACCTAGAAAGTGCAATTTTTCGTGTTTGGCATTCCAGCCGGAGACGAGTAGGCGGTCGCGTACTTCGTGGTAGTGCAGTGCGACCCGAGAAGGTAAGCGCATGGGCGAAGCGAATTCGATAGCCCACGTATAGGGGGCCAACGTCTCTCGGCCTGCAAGCATCTTGCCTGCCGCATACATACCGTGCGCGATAGCACCCGGCATGCCCAACACTTTGGCGGTTAGGTTCGACAAGTGGATCGGGTTCCGATCTCCTGACACGGCCCCGTAACGCCGTCCAATATCTTTGGGCAGGTCCCACTGGCCGGTCATCACCGGGGGTTGGAAAGCAGGCCGTTTGGGGCGTTGGGGGCGGGGCGAGCCTGGCAAGAGAAAAGATTTCGACAGATACAATGCCATAGATTGCCAGAGCAATTTATCGGTGATGGGGTCAAAGACTTGAGCCCAAATCTCCACACTGGTGCCTGCGTGGTGCGGACTCAAATTCTGCGCCCAGGTTGAAATACGCACGGGGTGGTCGATGGGCACATCTGACATGTGCCAGACCTTATGTTGCAAGTGCACCATCCCTTGAAGTGGCAGCGGAAAGCGTCGGTCGGCCATCATAGCTGTGGAGAGCCCAAACGCGGTGATGTGCACCGCGACCGATGGCGTTGAGTTCTGTCCGACCAGGCCAGATGCACCCATCAGAGCGTTGTAGTTGTCTACCAGCTGTCGCGAAATGCGGTCTGTGGTCTCCCATCGCGTATCGGGCAGGGCGATGACTTGCGATTGTTTAGACCGCAACATTCCGACAGCAACCTTCGCATAAGACTTGGTCAGCGGCGGGATGCTGTCAATCGTATGAACACGAAACGACTCCGGGGTTGGATGAGAATCCACAATATTTGGTGTCAGCATTATTTTCCTACCATCGACTGGCCGCAGACACGCAGAGTGGTGCCATTGATTCCCGCCGCGGCATCCGCGTGCAAAAACGCGATGGCTTCTGCCACATCAACGGGTCGACCACCTTGTTGCAACGAATTCATGCGCCGCGCGACTTCACGCGTCGCCGTTGGCATCGCATCGGTCATCGCGGTCTCAATAAAGCCCGGAGCCACCGCGTTAATCGAGCCTTCGGTCGGCGCCAAACGGGCCGCGAGCGCTTGGGTCATACCAATAATGCCGGCTTTGGCGGCGGCATAGTTTGTTTGGCCTCGATTCCCGGCAATACCAGACGTTGAGGACAGCGAGGTGATGCGGAAGTTTTTGGCGACCACGCCTTGTCCCAGCGCGGCCAGAAGTTGCTCGTTGATGCGCAACGGTGCGGTGATGTTGACCGCGATCAGTGACTCCCACCGAGCGGCATCCATATTGGCTAACAACTTATCGCGGGTGATGCCGGCATTATGGACGATCCCGTCCAGGCGGCCGAAGCGTTGCTCGGCCAAGGACAGCAGCCTGTTTCCGGCGTTGTCGTCCGTGATGTCTAACTGCACCGCGATTCCGTTGACCCGGTTCATGACCTTGGTGAGGGCTTCTCCGGCTGAAGGCATATCCACGCCAATGACGGTGGCGCCATCACGCGCGAGGACTTCACTGATCGCTTCTCCAATGCCCCGGGCGGCACCCGTGACAATAATGACTTTGTCCGCTAGGGGTTGATCCCAGTCGGTCGGGAGGCTGCCCGCCGCCGAGGAGACGGTGATGAATTGTCCGGCCACATAGGCCGATCGGCCCGAAAGGAAGAAGCGTAAAGCCGCCTGCGCTGAGGGAGCAGTCATTTCCACGCCTTCGGCCAGCACGATTCCGTTGGTGGTGGCGCCACGGCGCATTTCTTTGGCGAGCGAGCGGGTGAATCCTTCGATTCCGTGTCGTGCGGCCATGATGTTGGCATCGGTTGTCGCAGTGGCGTCTTGGGGATCACGCAGGATGGTGATGATTCGGCCGTTGGGTTGGAGTCCTCGCAGGGCGGGGCTGACTTCTAGTACGCGATCAGACAGCTCGGTGGGGTGGGATGCATCGTCCAGTGCCAGGATGATCCCGGCAAAGCTTTGTTTCAGCCCCGGATCTCTGCGCACGTCGTAATCGTCAGCCCAGAGCTGTTTGGCGATGGCGTTTGCCGCCGGGGAGTCTCCGACCACCAGGATCGGACCCGAAATGAGTGGGTCGCCTTTGGTGTGACGTCGAAGTGGTACTGGCTGCGGTAGGCCAATGGTTTCGGCGAGTTTCTTGCCCAATGGGTTATTGACGAAGCGGGTGTAACTATCTGTGTGTGGCATAAAGACTGCAGATCCTTTCAGAACCATTCCACGGTGTGGGTTAGCGACCACGCATTAGTGCGACAGCGCCTTGCCCGCCGGCGGCGCACACTGAGATCAGCCCCAGTGAGCCCTCGCCCTTTTCGTGCAGCATCTTGGCCAAGGAGGCGACAATGCGTGGCCCGGTGGCAGCAAATGGGTGGCCGGCGGCCAACGAAGAACCGTGCACGTTGAGCTTGGCTCGATCGATGCGACCAAGCGGGGTGTCTCGGCCCAGGACGTTTTTGTTGTAGTCCTCATCCGCCAGGGCTTTCATGGTGGCTAATACCGTGCCGGCGAATGCTTCGTGAATCTCGAAGAAGTCGATATCTTCTAGGCTGAGGCCGTGGCGGTCCAGAATGCGTGGGATCGCGTATGTGGGGGCCATGAGCAGTCCTTCGTTGCCGTTGACAAAATCGACGGCTGCCATCTCGAAGTCCATGAATTCCGCAAGGATGGGCAGATTGCGTTCTTGGGCCCACTCTTCAGATGACAGCAGGGCTGCGGCGGCACCGTCGGTCATGGGGGTGGAGTTCCCGGCCGTCATGGTGGCTTCTTCGCCGAGATGTTTCCCGAACGCGATGCGCAGCTTCGCTAGGGCCTCCATGGTCGAACCCGGGCGCATATTGTTGTCCCGATCAAGACCTCGAAATGGTGTCATGAGGTCATTGAAGAATCCAGCTTCATAGGCCGCGGCCATGTTGTTATGCGACAACATCGCCAGCTCGTCTTGTTCCTCACGGGTAATACCCCAGTGGTGAGTGGTCAGGGCCTGGTGTTCGCCCATTGATAGCCCGGTGCGGACTTCCCCGGCCTCAGGTGCCAGTGGCGCAAAGTGCTTGGGGCGCAGTTTCATCGCGATTTTGATCTTGTCCTGCGTGGTGCGAGCTCGGCTGAGCTGCATGAACAGATCGCGGGCTGCTCGATTGAATGCTAATGGGGCATCTGAGATCGTATCGACGCCCCCACCGATACCCGAATCGATTTGGCCCAGCCGGATCTTATTGGCTACTCCCCCGACTGTTTCGATACCGGTAGCACAGGCGGTCTGGACATCATGGGCTGGAGTGTGTGCGTCCAGGGAGGTGCCCAACACGGATTCACGGGAGAGGTTAAAGTCTGCCGAATGTTTCATAACTGCACCGGCCACAACTTCACCAAGCTGCGCATTTTGGAGTCCAAATCTTGCAACCAGGCCTTCAAGCGTTGAAGTCAGCATGTCTTGGTTTGATGCTCCGGCGTAGGCTCCGTGCGCCCGAGCAAATGGAATGCGGTTGCCGCCGACAACCACCGCTGGGCGTAGTGAGCCTCCGGCGATTGCCGTTGGGGGTGTAGAAGTCATTCGAGTCTCTTTCACATAGTGGTTACGGTTCGGTGTGTTTACGAACACTCACTTTACCTGATACTCTCAGTATCGTGAAGATGTCTGCAACGCCTCTACCCGATGGGCGCAATACACGTTGGGATGCGCACCGTCGGCAACGCCGCAATGAACTTATCAAGTCAGCACGTGCTGCTGTGCACAGTATTGGTCCAGAAGTGTCAATGGAAGAAATTGCCCAGCATGCGGGCACCTCCAAATCGGTGTTCTACCGATACTTCGAAGATAAACAAGGCCTCCAACAGGCAGTGGCTCAAGCTTCTATCGATTTTATGGAAGCAGAGCTGAAACGAGCCGGCTCGGCAGCCCGCACGACCCACGATGGGCTCTATACGATGGTGCTGTCTTATCTGCAACTGGCCGACTCATCTCCCAACGTGTACAACTTCTCCACCGCCATCCCAACGGGGATGGCTATTTTTCGTAAGAACATGGCACGCTTTTTGCAACGGGCAGTGGAACACGTCGCCCCGCAATACAGCGAGCGCGGTGGGGATAAAAACTTGGCCTACTACTGGGCAAATGCTGCGGTCGGGTTTGTCCGATCGGCCGGCGAAGAGTGGATCGCGGAAAAAGATCACCCCGACCGTCCCGAAGCTGAACACCTGGCAGGCACTCTTGCCAATTGGTTGCTATCAGGTGTCGATTCAACTGGCACAGCCCGTCAACAACCTCAGGAGCACTAATGCCTACCACCCACACTGATGTGAAACTCCACCACGACGAATTGCTCGAACACGTCCTTGGCCCCTGGGCTGAGGATCGCCGACACGTCCGCAAACTCATGGAAGAGCCGATCTTCCATCATCCATTCAATGTCACCAAGGAAGAACACCGAGAGATAACGCTCAAGCAGCTCCATGAGCTGGTCGATCGCAACATCATCGGCAAGGCCTACCCGAAAGAGTTTGGTGGCCAAGGCAATCCCGGTGCCAATGTTGCCGGGTTCGCGGAGATGTTTCACGCCCACCCATCCATGCAGATTAAAGGCGGCGTGCAGTGGGGGTTATTTGGCTCAGCTATCTTGAGCCTCGGCAACGAAGAACAGCACAAAAAATGGTTGCCCGGCGTGCTCAACCTGGACCTGCCAGGCGTCTACGCCATGACTGAGATCGGCCACGGCTCTGACGTGGG
>CALBOC010000143.1 GCA_937896705.1 uncultured Micrococcaceae bacterium
TAAAAATTCGGTAAGCTGGCCTACTAGCAACACTCGTATCTACAGGAGTACACACCCATGCAACCGTTCCTTGCAGCAGCAGAAGAAACTGTCGTCAACGAACTCCCCGTTGACCCACTTGTCTACGGCATCGCAATCTTTGCCGCGCTGATGTTCCTGCTGTTGGCAATCATGTCGCTGCGTTCCGTCGCGCTCCGCCCGGACACTCCCGCCTCCACTGATGTAGCACAGCCACAGCAGGGCTCCTCAACCCCTTCCAATCGCTAACGCGCCTGTGACAAAATCTCTGCACCGCACACCCCCTGCCCGCCGCACCCGGCTTGGCATCATGGGTGGCACATTCGATCCCATTCATCACGGCCACCTCGTGGCCGCCAGTGAGGTCGCTGCAGAGTTTGATCTTGACGAAGTCGTCTTCGTGCCGACCGGCCGACCCTGGCAAAAATCTGATCGAGACGTCTCCCCCCAAGAGCATCGCTACCTGATGACCGTCATCGCGACCGCATCGAATCCCCGGTTCTCGGTTTCTCGAGTTGATATCGACCGCGGCGGTCAAACCTACACGGCTGACACGCTGGATGATATCCAAACCTTGCGCCCCGATGCGGACTTATTCTTCATCACCGGCGCAGATGCGATGGAACAGATCATGACCTGGAAAAATGTCGAGCAACTCTGGGGCAAAGCCCACTTTGTTGGGGTCTCGCGCCCGGGTCATGAGCTCACCGACTTCGGCCTGTCCGAAGAGGTCTCCCTGATGGAAATTCCCGCGATGGCGATCTCTTCGACTGACTGTCGGGAGCGAGTCGCCGCAGGCAAGCCCGTCTGGTACCTCGTACCCGATGGGGTGGTGCAATACATTGGCAAGTACGGGTTGTATATCGACCCCGAGGGCAGAATCACCCGCCCGAATACGACACCGCAAACACCCGTGTCACTGAACAACCGACCGGAGGAAGCCGATGAGTAGTCCTTATCCTTCCCGCCGATCATTACGGCTGCAACGCGAACGCGCCGAGCGCGCTCAGCTACGGGATGCGGAAAACACCGGTGACGGCAACACTGTACCGGTACTGCCCCTGGATCCCATACCCCAACCCGGGGATGAGACTGTGGCAGACGAGGGCCCCGAGACGCTTGCCGAGCGTCGCCGACGACGGGTCGATTCAGCGGTGACCTCAACCGGGATGCTGCCGATCATCAGTAAACCCGTCAACGGAACCAAACGAGACAGGCGACGATCGCGTCGGGAAACTCGCATACTTGACGCCCAACGCGCGGCCAAACGGCGCGCCGAAGTTGAACGTCGCCAGCGCGAACAGAATGGAACAGGAGCCAAAGCGCGCCGCCGTGCTACTGCACCCCAGACCACGTCGTCACCGGCCCGCAAACCAGCAGAGACCGAAACGCCTCCGGCTGAACAGTCTGCTGCAATAGCTGACCATGAGACACTGAATATCGAGATGACCGGCCTGCACGATCTGTCAGCCACCGAGATTACCGATATGAGCGGTCTCGATACCATTGAGATTCGGCGGGCGGAGCTGCGCGCCGAAACTGAACGGCTGACCCAAGAGATCATTGAGCACGAGGAAAGTAACCCCAAGGTCATTGATCCCCAGCTGCTTCATCGCCAGACAGAGCTCGCTGCGAAATCTCAAGAGCTCCAAGAGCTCGAAACTGCCGCAATTGAACTCGTGGAATCCGAAAATCAAGACGCCGACGCAACATCGACTCAACAGGCCCCGGAGTCTTCGGAACAATCTGCGCGTGACACCAAAAAACCGCCTCTGGCAGAGTTCATTCGTGCTCCGGTGGAACCGGAAGCAGCACGTGACCCACGTGAGCCGGTAGAAGCAAGTTCTGCACACGGTTTGGATACCCTCGATGCAAAAGATGCAGAAGCGCCAGAGCGCATACTCCGCATCTCGGCGATCGTTGTGTTCGCCATTGGTCTCATCGCACTCATCATCGCTATTATTCTGCTCGCACGTTAACTTTCTAAGGAGCTTCGTGGCCGTACCCGAACCCACCCTCAAGGCGTTACACATCGCCTCCCATGCCGCAGCCGAGCGACAAGCCGAAAATATTTCCGCTGTGGACGTGGCCGACCGATTGGGCATTACCGACGCGTTTTTCTTCGCATCAGCGCAAACCGAACGGCAGGTGAAATCGATCATCGAAGAAATCGAAGATGCACTGCGCGAACAACTCGAACTCAAGCCCCTACGTCGCGAAGGCCAAACCGAAGGCCGCTGGGTGTTGCTGGACTACGGTCATTTCGTGATCCACGTCCAACACGCCGAAGAACGCGAAAACTACGCACTGGACCGGCTCTGGTCCGATGCGCCACAAATCGATCTTCCGCAAGCGGACGAACCGCGAAGCTGAGATAGGAGCGACTGTACAGATGAAAACAATTGTGCTCCTTCGCCACGGCCAAACCGACTGGAACCTCAACGGGAAGTTTCAGGGGCAACAAGACATCCCGCTCAATGCCACCGGCCAGGACCAGGCACGTGAAGCCGCTCACCGGTGGGGACACACGGAGTTCGACGCGGCCATCGTCTCACCGTTGAAACGCGCCCATGACACTGCGCGCATCATGCTCCGCGACCGCCACGTACCCTGTGTGCTCGAAGACAATATCAAAGAGACCGCAGGCGGCGAATGGGAAGGGCTGCTCTTTACCGAGATTGCCGAGCGCTGGCCCGATGAACATGCCGCCTTCCGCCTGCCCGATCTCGACGCCGGTCCCGTTGGTGGAGAGACACCGCGCGAGTCTGGTGCCAGAACTGCCCGGGCTGTCATCGAAGCACTCAGCGACGCCACTGTGCTACTCGTGGTCTCCCACGGCAACACGATGCGCGCTGCGGCACATTTGCTGGTTGGCTCCGCAGATGAGGACTATGCGAGCGTGCCACGGTTATCAAATTGTCGGGCTCATGTACTGCAGTCGGACAGTGGCGAGCTTGGATCGTTTACCCTGACGCAAACCAGTGTTTAAGATCACCCGCACAGAGCGACACTGCGAATTTGTTTTCGAAATGAAGCTATGTATACTAGAGGATGTTGCCCAGCAGGGCGGCACAAAAACTTGATACGGGGCTTTGGCGCAGTTGGTAGCGCGCTTCCGTGGCACGGAAGAGGTCAGGGGTTCGAATCCCCTAAGCTCCACGCTAGAAAATGTCCCGTGACGTCATTCCTATGACATCCCGGGACATTTTCGTTTAACCACGGGACGTGCCGCGACACCGTGTGCGGCAAGAACTGATGTGACCAGTAGTTCGCTGGGCTGCGAGCACCGCGGGACGATATCCCGTGGCTATCGTCTAATATGTGATGTATGACTATCGAGGAACTTCTCGAGCTCGAACATCGCGGGTGGGAGTCCCTGTGCCAGGGAACCGGCGCAGACTTTTACGGTCAGGTCATGACCACAGATGCAGTGATGGTCCTGGCCCATGGGCACGTTCTCGACCGTGATGCTGTACTCGAATCTCTCAACAACGCACCGACGTGGGATCGGTACGAAATCCGCGACGAACGCCTCATAGCATTGACCCAAGACACTGCAGCCCTGGTCTACACCGGTCGGGCTTTTCGTGCGGGCGAACCCGAGTTCCATGCCCTGATGTCGAGTGTCTACCTGCGCCAAAACGGTGACTGGCACCTCGTGCTGTATCAACAGACGCCTATTCCAGCCACCAACTCATCATTGCGGTAATGACCCTTGTCACGAGTGGTACGCGGGGTTGCGGGCAACTAGACTACCGACCATGGTTACGTCACACTCAGCAAACTCACAGCCTACGCCCCAGCATTTCACCGGATCAGTACCACGAAGAACATTGAGCCTCACAGCACTACTCGTCGTCGGGGCCGTAGGGCTGAGCGCGTGTGGGACAGGCTATGCTGATCCAGCGGACGCAGCCGAACAATTAGCGAACCACCTGGAAACGGATCAGCTCGAGAGCCTCGACGAGGCGTCCTTAGCAGCGGGCTCT